>CABXKZ010000001.1 GCA_902512865.1 uncultured marine group I thaumarchaeote
AGTCAGTAACTATTCCCGCTTCTTTTCCACTTAATGGTACAGATTTATTTTTCATTTCTTGTAGTGTAAATGACACCAAATCAATTGAGAGTCTTTCACCAAAAGAGATTAGATAGTCATATGAACGTGGAGTCACCTCACCTAACAAGATTAATCCGTGAACTAATTCATCTAGTTCAGAAAGATCAGAATTAAGTTTGTTTGATAATGATTTTAGAATTTTAGAATTTGTTATTAGATGTGTGGCAAATTGTTTATGCTTTTGAGATATTTTTGCAAGCACTCTGTTTGCCTCTTTTTTATTTCCTTTTCCTATTAGAGAAGATATCTGAATCAATTCATCAGTGACAGTATCTATGGCAGAGCAGACAACTACAGTTTTGTTATTTTTTGATATTTTGTCTACAGTTTTGACTACGTTTTTGATGTCCTTTACAGTTGCTAGTGATGTTCCGCCAAATTTTACTACTAATTTCAAATCAGTTTCACCTGAACAATTGGTCTTAAAATTCTTTAACTTTCAACACGAGGAGCAAGATAGAAATGAATTTGACCTAGATTTGAGACCTTAAATTCAACTCTTAGTGGCTTTGAAGTTGAAAATTCACATGTAACAATATCAACACTATTGCCAACAGCCTTGATTATAGGATTAAGATATTCCAGACTATATGTTCCAGTGCTTTCTTGTTGTACTGATAATTCTTGTATTTCATCCTGACTGCTTTCTAATGAGATGTCAACTTCACCAGAATCACCCTTGCCTGAAAATGTTGCAGATGATTCACTAGAAGCTATAGTTAGATAATCAGAAACTACCTGAACATCTCCAAGAATTTTATCTAAAGCAGATGAGGTTAAAGATATTTTTGCATCATATGGAATCTTTGGGAGTGGGGTATCAGATGCAGAGCTTTCAATTAATCGCATTTTGTATTTTTTGTTCTTACCTATGGTGACTAGAAGCATGTTATCATCAGATATGTTAATTTCAATCGAATCGCTTTTGTCAGATCTTTTTATTAATTTTGAAAATTCATCAATACGAACTCCAAATTTTATATCACTATCACAATTGTATTTTTCAAATGCAGAATTTGGCCAGTTGATATCAATTAATGCTACGTGAGAAGGATCCATCCCTCGGAAGGAGATTCCTTCGACAGTTGCTTCAAATGTTGCCTCTTCTACAAGTGTGGAAATAGCAGAGATTATTGCCTTCCATTCATCTGCTCCATTTGTCTTTGCTGAGAAAACCAAATCACTTTTTGGTCACAAATGCTAAAGTTAAACCTTATTGCCTTATGCGTAATTTCGCCAAGTTGTTTTACATTTTGTACATCTAAAGAATTGTGTTGTTGGTTCATCAGCACTTCTTGTTTGAAGCATCCACCATACAGCTTCTCTACTATCACAATCTTTGTTCTCACAATCTATCTCAATTGTGGATAAAACTTCTTTTCCCTCATTTTCTCCTACAACTAGAAAATCAGATTCTACTTCCTGGACATCTGTTTTCTTTTTCTCTTTTGGTCCACCTTCAGTGTAATTGCATTTTGGGCAAGTTAGAACTAAAGTATTAGAATCTTTTTTCAGCCTGACATCACAGGTAGGACAGAATTTCATCTGTTACAATCACTTTATTTTTGAGTTGATTAGTTTTTTTAAACTTTCAACTTCAGCAATGGCAGTATCTGCTGCTGCAGAAATTTGAGTCATTGGGTTGGATTGTGAATTAACTCTCATCCATATTTCATTGGTTAATGGATGCTTGATTATAACACCTGCAAAATCCGTATTTTTATCTCGTAGGAGTTCGTGTTGAATAATGTAAAGAGCACCTATATCAGCATCTTTAATTTGTAAACTTGCCTCTTTTTTATCTGAATTAATTAATTGAATGTTCAATTGATCAAAAAAGAACTTATTGTGGATATAAATCAATGTCAATTATGTCCGAAACTCAGATTTCAGCAATAACTCTGGAGAAAGAAAAAAATGAGTTTTCAGGTGATGAAAATATTACCATTAATGTCAGATTTTCATTGACTGGTGGATTAAGGGATGCATTTACTGAGAAAAATTGGACACAGGCGTATAATGAAAATGATAATACTATCAAGCTAAAATATGGAGTAAAATTGGCAAAAGGAGGTATTCGAAAACATGAACTTGGCAAGACCGTAGACACTTACAGAAAGGCATCAATTTTTTGGACTAGAAATCCAAAGCTGGTAAATCCAATGAAAGATAGAAGAATTTGGGTGCAGGTGGCAAAGAACTTTGAACCATTTGTTGCATTAACTGAAGAAGATGTGAGAAAGGAATTTTTTGATTTTGAGGAGAAATTCATGTTCAAAGCCTCAGAGTTGGGAACAGGGAATCATAAAATTTCTGCAGAAGCATTTGCATCATGGGAAACACATCCTTACATCAAAAAAGGAGATGCAAAAAACCAATCAAATGAGATTGAAATAAGTATTAATTAGTTAATTTTGAGACAGTAATATGGCAAAATATGACGGATTACTTGGGCAACCAGTTTTAGAAGTTGAAGAACCAGATAAAGAAGGTGGAATTACAATAATTTTCAAAGATAACAGATTCATGTTCATTAAGGTAGTAGATGGCAAAATTGAGACAGTCTCAATTCCGGAGTGATTTAAGATGGCAAAATTTGATGGCATAAGAATGCAAGATATTATTGAAGTCCAAGATCCAGATGCAGAAGGTGGCTTGACTTTAGTTTTCAAAGATGATATACGATTAAAAATCAAAGTCGTAGATGGAAAATTAGTTTCTGAATCTATTCCAGAATAAACTTAATCAAGTATAGTTTTGGCATACTGAAAAATTAGTTCTTCTTGTACAAATGACTGAATTGAACCACGTCTTTTTTCTCTAACGTGTTGAATAGCATCTTCGGCTGACATTTTTTCATATTTAATCAAATAACAGGCAAGAATTGTTCCAGTACGTCCTAAACCTGCTAAACAATGCACCATCACAGGTTCTTGATTCTGAATTTTTTCATGGACATAATCTACTGAATTTTTTAGATCATCAAAACTTGGTACACCCATATCATCAGATAATACATGTAAGTAATTCATCTTATTTACCCAATTTTCATCGAGTGGTTCTTCTCTAATTGTTACAATTGATTTGACACCTTCTTCTTGCATCCATTCAATTTCCTTTTTTGATGTGGGAATTGCACTTCCTGCTAGTTTTCCTTCAATTAACCATGAAAAATTATCTGGTCTTCCAGTAAGTTTTCCGTGAAGTTTTCGTTTAGCATCTCCAATTTTTGTCATAAGATATGAAATATGAGATCATAATATAAGATAAAAGATAATAAAAAGAATTTTTGGTGGACTAATCTATTAGTTCAGTCCAACCTTTAACGAAGACAGAGTTCTTGTATAGTGGGACAGGTTGTCCTACTGTAAAGTCCATTGGTCTCATCCAAAAGATTGCTTTTGTTGGGCAAACTCCGATACATGCACCGTCTGAGATACATCTTTCAGGATAAAAGACAAATGCTTTTCCTCTTTTCCAGCCTTCGACTGGTTTTACTCTTAATACATCAGGTCCCAAAGTTGTACAAATTTCAACACATAGTGCGCATCCAATGCACATTTGTTCACTAATGTCTGGAAGTATTGCTACTGGCATGAAAAATTATGATAATTTGATCTTAATATAACTTGCCTCAAAATAGTGAATTATAACACCGTTTGGAATTTTTATAACACCGTTTGGAATTACTTAATTTTCAATTGTGATTTTTGATCGATCAGAAATTATGAATTTTTTCATTTTATCATTTTCAAGAATTTGGCGACCGTTTGGAAGGAGCCAATTCTTTTCTTTTTTTCCAGCTAATGCAGAAATGATCAAAATTGAATTTGAGAATGAGACATTTGTTGCAAGAAGCATTAAAATTGAATTTACAACCCTTCCAGAATCCACATCATTTGAAAGAGTGTTGTATAATCCATTTATCGAATCAAATATCACAAGATGAGGTTCTATGGAAATTTTTGTGAGTATTTTAGGAAGAATTTCATTCACTTTTGATTCTAATGTGTTGAATAATGTCAGATTAGACATAGTAAGTAGTTTTGATTTTACGTAACCAGAAAAAAGAAAATCAAGATCAATATACAAAATTGGAAGATTTTGTTTGGATGTAATTTCCTGAATTAGTTTAATTTTAGAAAATGCATTTTCGTAAAAAAGAAGACTAGAGCTAGATGGAACTAGGTTTTCTTCTAGTAATTGAAAATTTTCAAATGTTGTATGATTTTTATCCAACAATAATTATTTTTGAATCGGATATATAATGAATTTTGAATCAATTTCTGAAGAATTTCAAACTGATAAGATCTATTTGAATAATGCTTCTGTTTCAATAATGCCAAAGACAAGCATGGAGGCAATGAGGCAGTTTCTTATTTCATACTCAGAGATGGGACCAGATTCTTTAGAATCTGAAATTTTCATTAAAGAATTATGGGAAAAGACAAGAAAGGCAGTTTCAAGATTAGTAAAGTGTAAGCCTGATGAGATCATAATTACGCAAAGCGTTACTGATGGAATAAACATGGTGGCAAATGGAATGAATTTTGGTAATGATTCGAATATTATCATACGAGGCGGAGAACACGAACATCATGCAAATTATTTTCCCTGGTTAAAATTGAAAGAGAAAATTGAGGTAAGAAGTTTACCAGTTGATGAAAATGGAGGCTTTACAGATTCAGATTTCGAAAAAATGGTTGATGAAAAAACAAAACTAGTTGCATTGAGTCATGGATTATACAATTCTGGTTTAATTTTACCAGTTAAAGAGATCGGAGAAGAATTGCAAAAGCAGAACATTCCATATTTTTTAGATACAGCTCAAACTGTTGGATGTATAGGTGATTATGACTTTGTAAATACGGGATGTGATTTCATGTCGTTTAATGGTTCAAAATGGTTATGTGGACCAATGGGAACTGGAGTGTTTTATTGTAAACGAGAATCAAGTAATTTACTAGAACCTGTTAACATTGGAGGAGAATCTGCCACATTAAATGAAAATGGGGCTTTGGTATACAATGAATTACCTGATCGATTTCAAGCAGGTTTTAGAAATTATGTTGGGCTTGCAGGAATGGAATCATCAGTTACTTTCTTGCAAAATTTAGGATTAGATAGTATCAGAAAACATATCATGAAATTATCAAATTTATTCATAGATGAGATTGGAAAGATTCCAGAAGCTAGAGTTTTTGGACCAGAAAATGAGAATGAAAGGACAAGTATAGTTTCTTTCGAGGTTGGAAAAAATGATCCTGAAAAGATTGTATCAGCATTGGCTGAAAAAGGAATTATTATTGCAAAAAGAGAGATTTATGAAAAACCAATTTTGAGAATTTCTCCTCACGTATACAATACAAAAGATGAGATTTTAAAATTGGTAGAAGAATTGAAAAAGTTATGATTTTTCTTGTTGTTCAATTACCATCATTGTGAGAGTAGATTGAACGTTTTCAATTTTTCTAATATCATTTGTTACTATTGATCTTAATTTTTCACTATTATCAGATGATAATTTAACAACTATATCATAAACGCCATACACACCATGGATTTCAAGTTCAACGTCTTTTTGATCTGCCAGCATATCTTTGATTTTGGTAATGATTTCTACGTCTGTTCCAAGATTTGAATTGATCAATACATAAGAAGTGGACATAACCAAAAAGCCTCAAATACGATATTTAACTTTTCATAGATGTACCAACCAACATGAAAGTAATTGATTTAACACTAACAATTTCTGAAAACATTCCAACATTTCCAGGATCTCCTCAACCAAATTTCATTAGTTGGGAGAGTATAGAAAAAGATGGATATAATCTAGAACTGCTATTTCTTAGTACTCACACAGGAACTCATATTGATGCACCATACCATTTCCTCAAAAAAGGTCAGAAAATTCATCAAATTATAACTAAAAGACTGGTAACTGAGGCTGTTTTGATAAAAATTCGAAAGGGCTCAGATCAATCAATCACAAAAGATGACATAGAAAAATTTGAGAAAAAACATGGAAGAATAGATGATGGTTCAACTATTATTTTCAATACAGGCTGGCAGAAAAATCTAAAAAAGAAATTTTATTTTTTGAAAAATCCGGGACTAGCAGTATCTGCTGCTAGATATCTAGCATCAAAGAAGATCAATCTAGTTGGAATTGATTCGCCAAGTATTGATTTGGGAAAAGATGAGAAATTTTCTGTTCATCAAATTTTAGCTAAAAATGGAATCTTAATTGTAGAGAATTTGGTAAATCTTGATAAAATTCATTCAGAAAAGTTTCATCTAATTGTCGCACCATTAAAGCTCAAAAATGCAACAGGGTCTCCTGTAAGAGCAATGGGACTGATTGACTAGATTTAGACAATGCAGATAATTTACTTAAATCTCTAAAGTAATGAATACAATATAATCATGAATGTAGAATTAGTTGCAGGGTGTTGTGTTGCATGTATTGTAGGAGGATGGATTATTTTCATGATTGGCAAGAAAAAACGAATGACATTCAAGGATTTGAAAAAATAGTACTGCTGAAATTATAGTGAAACTTCATTTTTTTTATCTAATCACTTTAGGCTGTTACCACTAGTTCTAATTATTAGCACTCGCTTATATCTTCTAAGCGCGTAGATATGGTGAGGAAAATGCAACAAACATCACTCAAAAACGAAGGCACATCACGGATAGCAATGTTGGGTATGGCGGTAGTAGGTATCGCAGTAATCCTAACACTATTGCTTGCACCGTGGAACTGGATGCCAACAGAATACGCAGAACAAATTACTGTGATTGCAGTAACTGACTACGGATGTGTTGGTGAATCCCAAATGGGCCAATCAGTTGTAGTCAGTGATTGTTCAGCAAACATTGGTGATGTAATTTCCGCAGAATTTTACGCACCAGCCAGCGACAAAAACGGCTACTATGACAGAATCTATGAGAAACTAGCAATGGTTGAACCATAGTTCTACCTTTTTGTTTTTTCTAAAACACTTTTAATCAATCTTGAAAATCTCACTTTATGGGTCTTTTTGGAAATAAAGGAAAAAAGATTGTCATCACAGGCACAATGTGTCAAATTTGTGGAATGAGTTTTGCTGCCACTGATAGATTGATGAGACATATGCTAAAGGCTCATGGTAAAGCCAAAAAGGACACAGGTCCTAGTTGCCCAAATTGTTAGTTTAAGGAAAAATCATCTTTCGTAGTATTCAACTGGATAATCAAACTGTTTGTTGTAATCAACTGCTTCCCAAAACTTCTCATCATCAATATCTCTACCTTCTGATAACCAAACATTGAGAACTTTTTGCATGAAGAGTTTTGTGGTATCATCTATCTCAGGTCTTTTGCCTGTACTTTGTTCTATTTGGTCACGATTCTTCTTTAGTGCTGTTAGAACCTGTTTGAGAGACTTGCCATTCTTGAGTGACTGTTTTGCCTGCATTTCAGCCATCTTCTCTTCTTCTGATTTTCCAAAAAATCGCATGTCAGATGAGGGAGTTTTGTATCTTTAAGTCTGATCTGGAAATGATCCCTTAGTATAATTAGGGGTTATGCAACCAAAATTCAGAAATAATATGGGTTATGATAGACCACCACGAGAAATGCACGACGCAAAATGTGGAGATTGCGGTAAAGATTGCCAGGTTCCATTTGAGCCTCGTAATGACAAACCAGTTTATTGTAACGATTGCTTCCAAGATCACAAACCAGCAAGAGATGACCGTGGCGGAGGCCGATTTGGTAGAGGCGGCGGTGGACGATATGGTGGAAATAGAGATGGCGGACGTGGAGCCGGCGGATATGGTAGAAACAGCCGCGGCGGTGGAGGCGGATATGGTAGAGACAGACCTCCAAGAGAAATGCACAAAGCAACTTGTGGGGATTGCGGTAACGAATGTGAAGTACCATTCAAACCAAGCGGAGACAAACCAGTTTATTGTAACGATTGCTTCCAAGATCACAAACCAGCAAGAGATGACCGTGGACGCGGAAGATATTAGTCCATTTTTATACAAATAATCTACTCAAAAATTATTGAATTTCAACTGTGTTTACCCATCTTGTGATTTTAAGAAAAATGATATTGTAGAAGAAGAGTTCCTAAAGCATCTCAATGATGTACATCATGATGAGATGGTAGAGGCATCAGAAAGAGAAAGCATTCCGATTAAGATGATTGAGATGATATCAGTGTCAAATTCGACGGTATTCATTAATTCTGGCTAGATTATTCATTTATCTAAAAATTTTTTCTATCTTCTTCCGTCCGTCCTTTCCCATCATAAAGAAAGCTCCGGCACCCAATAATGCAGTTGGAATTGCCAAGTATAGCAGATCTAGTATTGGGTCTCCACACATACTATCTATCGCAATAACTAGTATTTGAAACTAGACGTCAATATTCTGAGTCAAAGTAAAATTAGAAAAAAAGGGGTCAGAGTACGTCTACAGATTTGCCTTTTGGTTTGGTATCCAAATTGAAGGTTAGTTCAAGGATACCATTTGTGTAAGTAGCTTTTGGAGAGTCTGAATCGACCGTGTGTTGAATTGGGACGTTAACATGGTAGTCTTTTTCACCATGTTCTGCATCGATGTGAATGATATCCTCATCCACAACGACTTTCACATCGGTCTTTTCAACACCTGGCATCTCGGCAACAATCTTGAGAGTTTGTTCCTTGTCGTCAACCAAGGTGTCTATCAGAGGTTCTCTTTTTTCGGCAATTGGCTCTTGGGAGTGGTTGGCACATCCACAAGAATCGACTGTAGGTAAAGTGTCTGGCTTGACATTTCCGTACTCTTGAATAACAGGCTTTCCGTCAGGTCCTACGGTCATGGTATAACCGAAATATAGTGGGCCTGATTGTCCGCTTGAATTTTGTAGCATCTCAAAGACATCGTCTAGATTCCCAAAGGAACTAGACATCTGTTTGAAGATTCTATTGAATTCGTCGTTAAACATTGTCATATTTACCTCTATTATGTCATATACGTTACATTATATAAGTTTTATTTTCTATTCATGAGTATACTTACAATATATATCTAAAATTACATAATCTTATTATATATGTCATAGGTATTATATTCTATGAGAACAAGTGGTGTTTCCATGCCTGAAGTTGTGCGTGAAATCATTACTAGAAACCGCTCAATTTACGACTGCATGAAGATGGATGTCATTAATTTCACCGCATTGGCAGTCAAGATTCAACCTGATGTCGAAAAGACGATGGGTGGCCCTGTTCATCTGAATACAATAGTAGTTGCCATAAAGCGATATGCCGACTCTTTTGAGACTACAAATGAAATGATAGATGAGCCAGTTCTGAAAGATGCCAGACTAACCCTAACTGATGGAATTATGGGCATACAATGGAATATGGTAGATGCAGGAGATGAGATGACAAAGATGCTAAACGAGTTCCACAAAGAGTTTACAGATTCAGAGTTTTTTAGATTTGGAGATTCCTTTAGAATTTTAGCCGAAGACAGTGATAAAGTTAGAAGGATGTTTCAATCCTTACCAAAAGAAAACCAATACAATTCAGGATTAGCAAAAATTAAGGTTGCAGTTCCAGCAGGCCATAGTCGTTCAGATGTAATGCAATTTGTGACTGAGATTCTACATTATAATGGGATTGAGATGGCAGATGCGCTATTCACACCAGATGGATTGGTAATTGTTTTGCAAGAAGCAGATGCTCCAAGAGCATATGAAAAGTTACGTGCTCAAATTTCTCGATAAATTCTCTTGAGTTTTGAGGATAAATTTTCTAATACAATCTTAAATTACCATTAAGAAGGCTGAAATATCATGAATTTGATTTTTCTGAGTATTTTTGAGGAATTTCAAAATTTATTCAAAGACGGATTCTTGTCAAAAATTGATACTGATGCTCTAGCAGATTCTAATGCTCGAGATTTAGTAAGATCATATTTTGAAAGAAATCCACTTCCTGAAATGGATACCAACAATCCAGGCATGGAAATTATAATAAATGGATTAGCAAATGTTCAAAATTTCATAGGTGAGATTTCGATGGGAGAAGGTTCGTTAATTGCATCTGCTCCAATTTTGTTACTTGCTGCAAGTGTTGTAATTATTTTAGGCGTATTAGGTGAGGCATTTTTCAAAAAGACTGGAATTCCAGACATCGCATTTTTGATGATACTAGGTGTAATGATTGGACCAGTACTTGGAATTGTACAACCGGCTGCAGTTATAGAAATTGTTCCGTACTTTGCAGCACTTGCATTAATCATAATCATGTTTGATGGTGGATATAATCTAAAGATTGGACAAATTATAAAGACTGCACACTTTTCATTGATTCTAGTAATTTTGGGATTTGCGGCTGCAGTTGGAACTGTTGGTGTATTTGGTCATTATGGTTTAGGATGGGAATGGCTTGATAGTATATTGCTTGGAACAATAGTGGGTGGTAGCAGCTCGATCATTGTTTTCGGTTTGGTTAGAAAACTGAGAATTTCAGACAAAGCAAAATCAATGCTTAGTTTTGAATCTGCATTAACTGATATTTTATCAACAATTGTTGCATTCATTTTGTTTGAAGCAGTACTGTCAGGAACATTCAGTATCGATCTGTTGGGCGAAACAATTGGAAGAGCAATTGCAGTTGGTTTGATACTTGGATTCGGAGTAGGAATTCCATGGATGTTTATAATTTCCAAGTTAAGTAATGCACAACACAGTTACATGCTTACACTAGGCGTTCTGTTTTTGCTATTTTTCTTGGCAACCTCATTTGGAGAATCTGGAGCACTAACAGCACTAGTCTTTGGATTAATGCTTGGAAACAAAAGGTATTTGCTCAAAAAACTACGAATCAAGCTACCAGAACATACCATAGACAATTCACTTCATAGTCAGGTTACCTTCATTGTTAGAGCATTCTTCTTCGTCTTTGTAGGACTGTTAGCAAGCTTTGGCCAGATTGAATATGTCATATTTGGAATAATAGCGGCTGTGGCAATCTACGTTGGAAGAATCATAATTACACACACAGCGCTTGTGCGTGGATTCTCTAGATTAGATAAGAGTGTTACATCTGTAATGATACCAAGAGGATTAGCTGCGGCTGTACTAGCTACAATACCGCTTACAATGGGACTTCAAAATGGAGAGGCCTATCCGCAGATAATATTTTTCATAATACTAACATCTGTAATAATTACAACAATTGGATTGGGTAGAGCAAAGAAAATTCCACCACCAGAAGGTTCAGGTGGATTTGTTACAGAAACAAAAGATAAATAATTGCTTTATACGTCTATAGATTCTTTTAAGCCTTTGTAGCGGTTTCGGATTGTAACTTCAGTAACATTTGCAGCTTCTGCAATGTCACGTTGTGTTTTATCTTCACCATTTTTAACACAAGATAAGTACAATGCGGCTGCGGCTAATCCCATTGGATCTTTTCCTGCAGATGCTTCGTTTGCTTGTGCAATTTTTAAGACTTTGATTGCATAACGTTTTGTTTTTTCTGCAATACCAATTTTACTTGCAATTCTTGCAACACACTGTACTGAATCAGTAACAGGCATTTTTAGATCTAATTCTTTAACTAATAATCGATAACAACGTGCAATGTCTTTTCTTTTGATGTTTGCAGCAATCTCAACATCTTTAAGATTTCTTGGTGTTTCTGTATCACGACATGCAGCATACAATGCAGATGCCATTAATGCAGAAATTGATCGTCCTCTTACAAGACCTTTGTCTAGTGCTTTACGATAAATGTAAGCTGCTTTTTCAACAACAGATTCTGAAATTGCAAGTTTGTCTTTTAGTCTATTTAGTTCACTGAATGCTTGTCTAAAGTTTCTGTCAACTGGTTCATGAACTTGACTTCTACTGTCCCAGGTTCTTAATCTTTCAATTGTATTTTTCATTGATGCAGTTAATGGTTTACCTGATGCATCTTTGTTTACAGGATTAATTACAGTTGCAAGACCCATGTCATGCATTGTTAGTGATGTTGGTGCACCAGCTCTTGCTCTGTCACCATGTTCATCTTGTGTAAAGGAACGCCATTCAGGACCAGATTCTTGTAGTTTTTCTGACATTACAAAACCACATTTGGAGCAAAACATTTCGCCAGATTCATTATCTGTGACCATTTTACCTTTAACACAACGTGGGCAACTATCTTTTGAGGCGCCTTGATTAACCATAATGTTAACTCATTACAGAATTGGTTTATAATCCTAATTGTTTGGTCATGCCTGAATTGAGCCTGAAAGGAATCTGCAATATCAGTTAATTATAGAAAAGGTTGATTATTTGTATGAATTCTAGATTTTTCATAATTCCAGTTTTTCTTATAGGATTATTATTTTTAGGATTAGTTCCAGATTCATTAGGACATGGTCTTGGTTCTGAGACAATGCCTCCAGTAATGATTGGTGATACAGAAGCTACTCTAGAAGTTAATTCATTTACAAATTATGTTGACATTGATGGAGAAGAAATTGGAATAAAGCAGATTACAATTAATTTGTTTGAGAGTTTTATTGGCATGAATTCCAATGCTGTAGAACCAATCAACAATGTAACATTTCAAGTTGAATTGATAAAAGGGAATACCATACTAATCAATGAAACATTTCAAAGAGATGATGGTGTTTTGACAATGAATCTTACACCATCAAATAATGAAGATGTAAGAGTTTTGGAACGTGAAACAGTTGCATCATTTTTGGGATTAGCAAGTGAACAATACAACTTTGAAGGAAAGATTTTTGAAAATGGTGGTTTGTATGAGTTTAAAATTACAGTTATAACAATTAATAGTTACGATAATCTTTTAATGGATCCTGTAAATTATGAACTTGGAATTTCAATTGAAGAAACTACTAGATATGATATCAATGATGTAAATTATGGAATACAGAGTTTAGGGATTATTACATACTTTGATCAAATAATAGATTTTGAATACAATGATCAAACAAAAGAAATAAAATTTTCATTTCCATTTGAATGGAATCAAAAAACAATTGATCAAACAACTGTAATTCATGGAGAAGTTTTGGTACCAAAAACATTTGGTGATCTTTTGGTTTCAAAGTATATTGCAACATTAAATGGATTAGAGTTACCTGAATCAATGGTAAATATAGATGACTTTTCAGCTGATGATAGACTTGTTCATGTTGTTGTAAGTCAAAATGAATTACAAGAGATTTTTCTAACTAGTCAATTTAATGAAGATTTGATTTTGATGACAATAAAACCTGAAAGTGCTTTACCATTATCAGGAGTTACAGAAAATGGACAATTCAAAATTAAGTTATGGTGGGATGGTGAATTAAAATCTGGCCAAACTTCAGTTCTTCATTATGATGTGTTGGATACATTTCTTAGAGACAAACCAATTGCAGTTCCATATGAATTAAAATTATTCCATAATGAAAAAGAAATACAAAATAAAACTGGAACAAGTACTGGCTCAAAAATGCAAAGTGATAGTTTTGAGTTTTTCATTCCAACAGACATATCTGGAATTTTAGTTGTGAAATTTGAGAATCTAGATGGAAGTAAACTGGCAAATGTTGAATTTCCAATAATTATAGATAGAAAAAATCCTATTTCAACTAGTTACCAAATACCTAATTGGGTAAAAAATAATGCTGGATGGTGGGCTGATGGACAGATTCCAGATTCTGCGTTTGTGCAAGGAATTCAGTTTCTGATAAAAGATGGAATAATTATTGTGCCAGTTAGTGAAAGTACTGCTCAAAATGAATCAAATATTCCAGAATGGATTAAAACTAATGCTGGATGGTGGGCTGATGGACAGATTGATGATAAGACATTTGCAAAAGGAATTGAATTTTTAATAAAGATCGGGCTTATTGTTGTTTAATTCTATTTTTAATTACAATGATAACTGCGGCTGGTGCTACAAAGTACATTCCAATGTTTAGTAGAATGATTCCAATACCATAACCTAACATCTCTTCTTCAGTGTCAACATCAACATAGTTGAGTAGTGTTAATGAAGTGAGTAATGGAGTTAGTGTTACTTTTACTGCTTCTTTGAAGATTGGATTTTCTCTTTCATAATCTGCTACATATGGTGAAAATGAATAATAAAATTGGTTGAAACCAGTCATGAATACAGTTCCAGATTGTGTTGTCATAACGGTATTATCTCTAATCTCTCTCAAAAATTGAACTTGTGGTGCCATCTCACTACCAAACGCTGCAGTTGCAATTAGACATCCGCCACCTTCTTCATTAGAACTAGTTACTTCTTCGGAGTCTTCAGAAGGTGGAGGTCCTGAATGAATTAGTTTAAATGATTTTATCAGGTCAGTTATTTCGTCTTCATGATTGTAATAGTCAGTTAAATGATTTGTATATTGAATTGTGTAAACTCGATTATCATTAACAAACACAATTATCGAAAAGCCTACCTCTCTAACTTGATCATTCAAATTTTCAAATTTTCCTGTTGCACGAAGGATGTATGCAGGATTATCATCAATTGATGTTTGTCCTTCATCCGTAATTGTCAAAACGTTCTGTGTAATCAGAGGGCTAATCTTATCTTGTAATTTTAAAACTTCATCTGCAAGAGTACCAGATGTACCATCAATGGTTAGCGATAATGCAGGACTTGAAGTTGAAGTTTGAGGTCCTAAAACAACTAGATCAGGAACGTTAGGATCAGTTTTTGGTGGCGATTGTATTAACCATCCAACTGGGGAATTAAAAGAGACTCCAAGATAGTTGTTAGTGTAAAGTTCAGGAGTTGTTTTCATAAGTGGTGCATCACTTTTTGTTAGTGATTTTTGATCAAGTATGTTAGTGATTTCACTACGATCTTTAACAATTGCCTTACTGACAACTGCTTTGAATGTTTGAACTGCTTGGTCATTTGGCATTGTTTCTAATTCCGCAATTTTATCTAAAGTTTCAAAACTTTCTTGAGTGATAATTCTTCCAAATACAGTATATTGACCATCAAGGAAAGTAGAATCTTTATGAATAATGAAAAATTGTGAACCTGCACTATTTGGATCATTTGAACGTGCCATAGATACAATTCCTCTTTCATGTGAGATGTCATTAAATTCTGCATCTATTTTATATCCTGGATCACCTGTTCCCCACGAAGACATTGAAACACCAGCTTGTGCAGTTAATGGATCACCACCTTGAATCATGAATCCAGGAATAATTCTATGAAAGATTGTTCCATCGTAAACTCCATCTTCAGTTAATTTTAGAAAATTATCAACATGATTTGGTGCGTGATTAGGAAAAAATTCAATAACAATATCACCAGAACTAGTTTCTAGAACAACTACAATGTCTTCATTTTCTGCAAAAGCTTGAGGAGTGATGGCTATAATTAATAATGTAAGAGGTATAGAGAGGAGTTTTCCATTCATAAATTTTAAAATTTTATCTATAATAAAAATTAGATCTGCAATTGACTTTTAACGATCTATTTTTCAACTTGTTCTATGGAATTTAATGAAAAGATTCATACCCATTTAATGTCTGTTTGGAGAGAATCAAAATCATTTTTTGGTATTGGTGGAAAAGAAGGGATGCTAATATTAACAGATAATCATTTCATATTTCTAAAAAGAACTGAGAGAATGAAAAAATGGTGGGGGGCAGCAAGTAAAAGACAGATAGTTACGTTATTACAAAATAAAAATACAATGACTGATAAATTGGATGGATATGAGGAAAAAGATTTACAGGTTGACTTGGAAGAAGTAAAAGAAAAATATATCAGTAAAATTACATTTGATAACATTTTGGAGATTGATGCAGAAGAAAAAACATGGGGTAGTATATTAAAAATAGAAGCTATTGAGAATGGAAAGAAGAAAAATTATGAGTTTTCAATTGTACAAGACTGGGTGAAATACCCAATTAAAGATCCAACAAAATATCTTATTGTCGATTGGAAACCTTGTGTAGAGTTCGTCAAATCAAGACAAAGAGTCACAACATAAAATGAATAAAGTTTTTGCTGTGGGAGTGGGTCCAGGCTCATCAAAATATGTTACAGATATTGTAAAAGATGCGATATCACAATGTGATGTTGTAATTGGTTATGGATATACAATAAAAACAATTGAAGAATTTGTCAAAGGGAAAAAAATACTTGAAGTGACAATGGAGAATCAGGAAGACGCATATCAGGAGATTGCAAAAGAAGATAATAATACGATATTAGTTCCTTTTACAGGTGATGTCAACTTTTCAGAATCGGAAGTGGTTGATAGATTAATTGAGATTTATGATGAAGTGGAGATAATTCCTGGAATTAGTTCCACACAAGTAGCTGCATCACGTGCAAGAGTTCCAACTGACAAGTCCAAAGTAATTACTATGCATATTTCAACATCAATTGAAGAGAAAAAATTAGAATTACAAAAAGCACTGATTGACGGTCTAAGTGTTATACTAGTTCCAAGACCATGGCCAAAAGTTCCTGAAAAACATTTTATGCAATCTGAAATTGCAAAATATTTGAAACAAAATGGTTTTGATACTTCAGAGATGAAAGTACATGTTTACGAGTCAATAACTACAGAAAATGAGACTAGTTTTGAAGGAACAGTTGATCAATTAGAAGGAAAAGAGTTCTCAGACCTCTCTGTAATGGTTTTCAATCAAGCAACACTTGAATCGTATATTAATTTTGAATAGTTATGGGTAAAAAAGCACCAATGTGGGCTCCATCAAAAAAAGAATTAGAGAAAATATTAGAAGTAGATAACGTACATGAATTATTTCTAGTTGGGCAGGTCTGTATCGAGAGAATGTTAGAGAAAATATTAGAAAAGAAATTCAATATTCCTATAGAAGCATTAGATGATCCAATGATTATGTGGACACAAAAATATTTGATACTAGAAAAATCAGGTCTACTCAAAGGTAATGTAAAGAAAAATGTTCGGTTGATTAACAGTATAAGAAATAGATATGCACATAGATTGAAACCTGATGAAAAAGCGATTGGAAATAATATTAGAGAATTAGAGTATCTTGGTGTATCACATGCAAATCCAACCACAAAATTTGAAAAGTATAGAATTTGTGTAATTAGTACTTTTACAGCATTAGAGAAAATGTTGTAAATTTATTAGAGAAAAAATCTATTCAATATTATGAAACCAGAGAAATGTGCATATTGTGGAGATATGGTTGACATTCCATTTGAATGCACATATTGTAAAGATCCATTTTGTGATGAACATAGACTTCCTGAAGACCATCGCTGTGTGAAATTAACAGTGATAAGAGCAAAAAAGTTTGGCGAAAGAAAAGTAATTAGAGATGGAGGTCCTGGATCCAGTAAATTAAAAAAATTCTTTGGAAGATTTCGATAATTTAGTATTCTGCTTTTGTTGGATCAGTTTTTGAGCGTCTTGCTTGATAAAATAATGTAACAGCTAATGCAAGCATTACCAAAATTGACATCCATAATGGTTCTACATGGACATTATTCTCTTGTGTAACAATCATTGAAGGAGAAACAACATAAATCACAGATAAGATTATCATAGAAACTCCCTGCACAGAAAGTTTTTTCCATGAAGAAATTTTGATTGCTCTACTGATTAATTCTATTATTCCAAGAGCCAAAAATGGATAGATTGTGAAAGCTAAGAAATCAATTATATCAACTGAGCCGGGATGAGACATGTTATTCTTCTATTCTAACTTTTAATGCAATTCCATTTGAAATTAAAGATTGTGCATTTTCGTTAGGGATTGTTGCAATATCTTCAGGTTTGAATGGGCCATATTTTTCTAGATCAACGCCTACAATTTCGTCAAATTCTTTGACAAATCTGACAGTTACAGGTTTTGTTTTGTGTTTTGTAGAAGTGATTTCTAGTAGTTTTGATTTTCCATTTACTATTCCAGATATTATTATGTTTTTTCTTTCATTCATTTCATCATTTGAATCAATAACAAATTTTTCTTCATCAGTTAGTTTACTATAAGATGTTGTGGGCATTGTAGAGATTTTTTCTAGTCTTCTATTTATTAAGAGTTCAGTTAAATTTGTAGCAGTTGAAATTATCTGGTTTTTAGTTTTCTTTGCAATTCCATCGTATTCTTCATTTTTTAATTTTCCAATAAAGTTTGATAGATTTCTAAAAAAATCAGTACTGAGCTCCTGTGGTTCATCAGTTTGAAATTCTTGCATGACAGTTATATGGAGATTTTTTAGATCTACTGATTCGTTAGATGACATTTTAATACAAAGTTAATCTTAAATGGCACGTTTAATTCTTTTAGCTTGAAGTAGAAAATTGCCGTATAAAGTAATAGGTGGTAAGGCCACACAAGTAAAATATTCATCAGATGAGGTGTTCTCTAGAATAAAACATGAGGGAATTAAGTTCATAGATCTTCAATTTACTGGTTTAACAGGTAGGTTTCATCATACTACAATTTCAGCAGATACATTTACACCCGATCAGATGGAAGATGGCTTACCAAAACTAGATGGTTCGTCAATTGTAGGATTTACAGACATTGCAGATTCTGATTTGATACTAAAACCTGATCCAAGTACATTTGCAATCATCCCATGGGTTCAAGAGAAAAAGACAGCCAGATTACTTTGTGATGTTTATTGGGGTGGAGGCAGAGGTCGTCTAGAAAGTGATCCTAGAGGAATTTGTCAAAAAGCAGAGAAATATGTCAAAACACAAGGATTTGATTTTAGTAATTGGGGACCAGAAGTAGAATTTTTTGTATTCGATAAGGTTCATTGGGATGTTTTGACACCATACAAGGGTCAATCATACTCTATTGAATCTGCCGAAGCACCATGGAGTCAGGAAGGAACTGGTTATCCTATGGGATTACAAGAGGGATATTACCCAAGCACTCCATCAGATACTCTTGCACCATTTAGAAATGAGTGTGTTGATGTTTTGAATGAGAATTTTGGAATTTTGTGCGATAACCATCATCATGAAGTAGCAACTGCAGGACAATGTGAAATTGATATCAAATATGATTTAATGACGAATTCTGCTGATGGTGCTCAAACATACAAGTATGTTGTAAGAAATGTTGCTCAAGAATTTGGGAAAGTGGCAACAATGATGCCAAAACCAATTTCTATGGACTCTGGTTCTGGAATGCATACTAATGTCAGTCTATGGAAAAAAAATGAAAATACATTTTATGATAAAGATGAAGATCTTGAATTAAGTCAGATCGGTCGATATTTTTGTGGAGGAGTAATGGAACATGCTAGAGGATTAACAGCAATTACAAATCCTACCACAAACTCTTATCACAGATTGGTTCCAGGTTATGAAGCACCTGTTTACATTGCATGGAGTTCAAGTAATCGCTCTGCAACAATTAGAATTCCTGGTCATTTTAAGGGAGAAAAATATGCATATATGAAAAGAATGGAGTATCGTGTACCTGATCCTGCATCTAATCCTTACCTTGTATTTTCAGCTGTATTAGCTGCAGGTCTAGATGGAATAAAAAAGAAGATAGAACCTGGTGATCCAGTTAAAGAAGACATTTACAAAATGACAAGATCAGAAAGAAAGAAACGTGGAATTGAAACTTTACCTGCAAATCTTGGAAGAGCATTAGATGAACTTGAAAGTGATAGAAAATACCTTGCCCCAATTTTCTCAAATGAGGTTTTAGATAAAATTATTGAATTAGAAAGAAGAGATCATAGAGAGATTGCAATTAGACCGCACCCTCATGAATTTTATCTTTATTTTGATGTATAGATATAGATTCAAAATAATGGACGATCAGCCAGTTCATAAATAAGTATCAACGAAGCAATCATCATTCCCAATCCACCACAGATCATTATTGATCTAAATTTTTGATTTTTTGTTGCTAGAAAGATCATTATTCCACCACCCAGCCCTAAGAAAACTGAAAGCATTCCGAATACTACAGTTTCAAATTCTTCACCTACAGTCAAGGGGGTAAATATTCCAGAGAGTAGTGCGACTGCTGCTATGATGTAGACGTATTTTGTTCCAGATAGTAGTATTGATTTAATATTAGTTGATATTTCTTTAGAAGGGATTTCTTGTTCTGCTAATTCAATTTTTTCATCTTTCTGAACAGAGTCAGGTTCTGGAGTATCAGAGAATCGTCTATGTTTTGCCATTCTAATTTAGTCTTAAATTGATTGATTAAAATTTTGCTAATCTACATTCCCATTCCAGGTGGCATTCCCATGCCTCCCATTCCAGGCATACCACCCATTCCACCCATATCAGGCATTCCGCCTTCTGCACCTGGTGGAGGACCGGCAGATTTTGCTGTAGCAATAACATCATCAATTCTTAAGATCATACATGCAGCCTCTGTTGCTGCAGAAACAATTTGGTGTTTTACTGCTAGTGGTTCAATAATATCAGTTGATTTCAAATTTCCAACTTTGCCTTTCATTACGTCAATTCCTGTCCATTTCTCACCTTTGATTTGTTTTGCACGTAAGTGTGTTAGAGTATCAATTGGATCCATGCCTGCGTTTTCAGATAATGCTAAAGGAATTGATTCTAATGCTTCTGCAAATTTTTCAGCAGCTAGTTGTTCACGTCCTTGTAGAGATTTTGCCCAGTTTCTAATTTTTGTTGCAGCAAATGTTTCTGGTGCACCACCACCTGCAACTATTGATGGTAATTCCATTACATCTCTTACAACCATTAGTGAATCATGAACTGAACGTTCTACTTCATCAACAACTCTTTGTGAACCAGCACGAAGCAATAATGTTACAGATTTTGGATGTTTGCAACCTTCAACGAAAACCCATTTGTCTTCTTCAATTTTCTTTTCTTGAATTGAGGATGCAGAACCCAAATCTTTTTCAAATAAATCATCTAGATTAGTTACGATTCTTGCACCTGTTGCTTTTGCAAGTTTTGATAAATCACTTTCTTTTACACGTCTAACAGCTAAGATGCCTGCTTTTGACAAGTAATGTTGTGCCATATCATCAATTCCTTTTTGACATAAAACCACATTTGCACCAGAGCCAATGACTTTGTCAACCATTGTTTTGAGCATTTTGTTTTCTTCATCTAAGAATGATTTCATTTGTTGTGGGTTTGAAATGTTAATTTTTGCATCAGTCTCTGTTTTGTTAATTTCAAGTGCTGCGTTTAAGAGTGCAATTTTTCCTTCTGTAATTTTCTTTGGCATTCCAGAGTGGACTATTTCTTTATCCAAAACAATTCCTTGAATGATTGAAGAATCTTTGATGGAACCGCCAGATTTCTTTTCTACTTTAATATCATCAATGTCAACAGTGTATTTCTCGCCGTTCTTTTCTGCAACGGCTTTTACTGCTTTGACAATCATTTCGGATAACTGTTCTGAGTCTTTTCTAACAAGTTTAGTTTGCATGGAAGTTTTTGCTATTTTTAATAGAACTGCATTATCAGTTGGAGATACCTTATCAGCAATTTGATCTAAGAATTCTTTTGCTTTTTTTCCTGCCTTTCTATAACCATCAACAATGATTGTTGGATGAACATCTTGTAAAACAAGTGTTTCAGCATGTTCTAGTAATGCACCAGCTAATACAACTGCAGATGTTGTTCCATCACCTACTTCATTATCAGTAGTTTTTGAAATTTCAACTAGCATTTTTGCTGCAGGGTGTTGTACATCAATTTCTTTTAGAATTGTAGCACCATCGTTTGTAATTGTAACATCGCCTAAAGAGTCTACAAGCATTTTGTCCATTCCTTTTGGACCTAAACTGGTATGAACAATTTCGGCTATAATTTTAGCAGCTGCAATATTATTTTTCTGAGCTTCTCTTCCTTTTACTTGACTTGCGTCATCTTTGAGAACTACAACGGGCATGTTGCCTTTTGGAGTTTGTGCTGCCATAGATCAAAACGTCAATTTTCAAAATATATAGCTAGCTTCTTGTTTTTCTGGAAGAAAGATCGCTGTTCTTAAATTAGGAAAATCGGGTTGAAAGTCATGGCTGATTCAAACAAAGAGTCGTATGATAGGATTTTTTCTAGCCTTGAAAAGCATCATGAATGGTTTGAGAACTCTATTCCATTAATTGCTAGTGAGAACATTCCTAGTCCAGCTGTACGGGAAGCTGTAATGTCAGATTTTGGTAATAGATATGCTGAAGGCTGGCCAGGTGAGCGAGTCTATGCCGGATGTACCTACATCGATGAAGTTGAAATTCAATGTATGGAATTAGCACAAAAATTATTCAAAGCCGAATTTGCAGATGTGAGAAGTGTTTCGGGTGTTGTAGCAAACTTGGCAATTTATTCTGCTTATTCAAATCCAGGTGATGTTATGATTGCATCATCAATTCCTGCAGGAGGTCACATTTCACATGGTAAAAAAGAACATTCAGGAACTGCAGGATTAGTACATGGGTTAGATATTGAATTTTTTGCATTTGATCCTGTAGAAATGACATTAGATGTTGATAAAACAAAAGCTAAAGTTGAAGATTTGAAATCACAAGGAAAATTGCCAAAGATTGCAATGTTTGGTGGTTCAGTATTTTTATTTCCACATCCTGTAAAAGAATTAGCTGATTTCCTAAAAGGTCATGGTATGCACATCAATTATGATGCAGCACACGTTGCAGGATTAATTGCAGGTGGTAAGTTCCAAGACCCACTTAGAGAAGGAACAGATACAATGACAATGAGTACTCACAAAACTTTGTTTGGTCCGCAAGGAGGATTAGTCTTAGGATTTGAAAAACATGCAGAGCCAATCAAGAAAGCAATGTTCCCAGGATTAACAAGTAGTCATCACATTCATCACATGGGTGCTAAAGCAGTAGCATTTGCAGAAGCTTTAGAATTTGGAAAAGATTATGCAGAACAGACAATTAAAAATGCAAAAGCACTAGCATCAGAATTAAACAATATAGGATTCAAAGTGTTAGGTGAGAAAAGAGGCTATACGGAATCACACCAAACAGTTGTAAATGTTTTAGATTATGGTGATGGTGGAACAATTGAAGCTGATTTGGAAAAAGCAAACATCATTGTTAATCGTCAACTAATTCCTGGAGATTTGAAAGCAAATCGTCACTACATGCACCCAGGTGGAATTCGTTTAGGAACATCTGAGATTACTCGCCTAGGAATGAAAGAATCTGAAATGAAAGAGATTGCATCATTGATGAAACAAGTTATTGTTGATAAGAAAGATGCAGGAGAAATTGCATCACATGTTAAGGAATTCAAAACAGATTTCAAAAAGACACAATACTGTTTTGATAACAAACTTGGTGCCTACGAATACGTAAAATTACGCTAATTTACAAAATCAGTTAACAATTGTTGTGAACCATCACCTTTTCCAAAGAGTAGTTCAATTTCATCTGACAATGTCATGATTCTTCCTTTTAGATATGGATCTACATCGTATTTTGTGACTAGTTTCTTTGCTAATGGAAGATATTTTTCAATTGACGGTCTAGTAATTGTTTGTAATAATTTGTGACCGCATGTACATTTTTGAAGTAATGGCATTCGTCTATACTTTGCACCACATGCAGTACAACGGAATTTTTGTTTTGCATATGCACGAATGTTTCCCATAATATCAGGTATAAGATGTGTTTGAATCAAATATGAAACAATGTCTCTTGTTTCAACAGCATTAATGATGTCTGCATTTCTAATTTGTAAGTCAAGCTTGTCAACCATTGATTCAAGTGTTGAATATGCGCTTCGTGATTTTGATGAAGTTAATGTTGTTGTAGTGTGTGTGAAAAAATGATCATAGAAAATATTTTCATCGCCAGTATCTTTTCTCATAGCTAAAGTTTCAATATTTTTGATGTCACCTGATTTGTCATGATTTAATGTCGATTCATAAAATTTGAGTGGGAATTTTTTTGCAACCTCAAAGTTGTGAGCCTGAGTTTGTGCCTCATGTGGCAGTACAATTGGTTGAATTAAGAGAGGTGCATCCATCAATCCTCCAATTTTATCAGACAAGAATTGTCTTGAAAAGTTCAATAATGCATCTAACAACAACATGACAGAATCGGCATCACCATCCGCGTCTCTTCTTTTAGCAGAATGCCAGATTGGACTAGCAAAGCAGACATGGGTTTTTGTATAACCAATTAGTCGTCCAGTAATACCAACAGAGGTATGTGGTGCAAGACCAATTACTAGATGGCCTAGTAAGTCTCGAGTATTCTTTATGTTGTAAAATGGTTGTTTGCCAAAAAATTTCTCTAGTTCAAAATCAACATACTTTGAAACATTAACAAGATATTCGGCACTTTCTAAGGGAATAATCACATCCTGCATCTTCAACTCAATTAATTGTTCATCATTTGTGATTGGATTTCCATCTGCGTCTTTTTCATATCCTAGTTTGATGATTTGTTCAATTGTTGTGCCTATCCAGGACAGTTTGAAGTGTGTTAAAGGTGAATTTGTGGCATCAAATCTGACAGTACCATCTTTGAAAACAGATAATCCAAATTTTTGTCTTATTAGTCCTTTTTCTAGAGGTTCAGGGATTTTTTCTTGGTTGATTAATTTATCAACACCTTTGAATGGTTGTTGTACCCGAATTCCAAGTTTTTCTTGTGCAGCAAGTAGATTTTGTCTTAATGGAAATTGTTTGTAAGAAAATCCATTTGCATCTCTTTTACATTTTTCACAGTGTGGTGTTTTTAATTCATCTTTACAAATTCTGCAGATATAAAATTTTGTTGTTTTATTACCACATTTTGAGCAAACAATTCCAATTGAAGGAATATTACAATGTGTACAACGACGATTATTCAAATTTGTGAAAAATGACTCTGATGCGGCGGATGCTTTTAGAATATCACGAGTGATTCCACCTTTTTCAGCAACTGGAAATAGTACATGAACTGGTGGTTTCATTAAACGAGGTGCAGCTTTTTCAGGTCTACCAATTCGAACGCCAATTGATTTCGAAAATTTATTTTTAATTGTAATTCCAGTGCTTTTTGTTAACAATTCTAAGACAGAATCTGAAGTACCAAAATCCAGAGTATTTCCAAAAATAAGATGGTTTAAGATTTGAACATCTATTCCAGATATGATGACTTTCTCATCTGCAACTTTATGTGGAATTCCTAAATTTTCAAGAATTTGTTTTTTTGAAATTTCATAATGAATTTCATTCTCTGATTTCAAAATTGGGTTTGTAATTTCTTCAAGATCTTCTATTGTGATAAAATCCCAGTAATAGAGAAATTTTGGATGTAAAGGAATTTTCAATTCTTTTGAGAGTAGAATGGCATCAACAAATGTTGGAGTCTTTGTTAGAAATTCGAGTCTTTTGTCATGGTCAGAAAGTTTCGGTTTGAGATATTCAGTCCAAACTTCTTCTACCATTGGAGTTGGAATTAATTCTGCATTATTTTCCAAAAAGTCACCAAATGTTATTAGAATATCACCTAGATGGAGAATCTTTTCAATGTCATTTTTAATCTGAATTCCGTGTTCTGTATCTCGAATTTTGACTACATCCCCTCCTTTTAGTCTGACAATAGGCGTTTCAAGTGAGTCAACAAAGGCTACAGTTGCACCTTTACTTGGCTTGTCAAGTTTGATTTGTGTTCCTACTGCAATAGTATGATCTAAGATTTCAGCTATTACTGGATGTAGTCCTACGCTTGCAAAACCCGTATTACAAGCACGACCATATCTGAGTCGAAAACCTCCAATCTTATTTGGCATAGATAATACGGAACGCCCAGTAATGACTTCTCTCATACGTTTTTCAGATGCGTCATCACCAGATTCGCCTTTTTGAACAGCACCCTGAACATCGTTTAGCCATTCCCAACCTTCTAAATTATACTTCTCAATTCGTTTTAGGAGTTTTTTTGATCTTCCAATTAATCCATCATTTAGTACACGTAATGCACCACCTCTTACGCGGTCTGTCTTAATTCTCGTCATATTACGATGGTTGACGACTTCATCTGGGTCTGTTCCTTCTCCTTCAAGTTCAACAGGTAAATTTGAAATCACGGTTTTGATGTCATCATCAGATACATGAAACTGGAAACTTTGTTTTGCTTCACTTTCATAAATTCGAAGTTCTTCTACAAATCTCCCAGTCTCATCATCAAAACAATCAGCTTGATATTTTTCGAGTCCAACTGCGCGTCTCACATGGTCAGCGATTAACATTGTAACAGCAGATTCTGTTCCCCCTGCAGATCTCATTGGTCCTGCAATTGATACAGAAAGATATTGAGAATCATCTTTATTATTTTTAATTTTAATTTCACTAATTCCTTGTAATGGAGCAATTGTCACACCTTCTGTTACAATAGCTAATCCAACTCTAACTGCATGATCTAATCTGTCCTCTAAACTTGCATCTGAAGATAGATACTTTCCTAATGCAATCTCCTTTGACATTATTAGGGCAGCATTTTCTTTTCCAGTTTTATCTAATAATTCACGAAGAGGTGTAGCTATGTCAATATCATGCATTTTAGCTACTCGTTCCGCCAAATCAAATGCGATTTTCGGCTCTATTATTCCAGAAGAGTCTAAAAGTGTCGATTTTGCGTCTGCTGCTGTCTCAAACTCCTTGTAGACCTGTTGTGATAATTCTTCGTAGTATTCAGAGTAATTTTGAGGAACTTTGATTTCTTTAAGATAATTTGCGGTAGTAGACATGTAGAAGGTTAGTTTTTGATGGCTTTGGCTATTTCGGTTAGTTTCTCTAGGTTCTTACTATCTTCTAAGAGAGTTCCAATCACTAAAGCATCTGCTCCTGCATCAGTCAATGATTTTGCGGTCTGGGCATCACGAATGCCTCCACCTACGATTAAGAATCCTTGGAAGACCTTTCTTACAGTTGCGACCATTTCTGGAGTTACGTTGGTTTTTGCCCCAGAACCTGCCTCTAAATAGACAAATCTCATGCCTAAGAATTGGGCTGCTAAGGAGTATGCAGCAGCGATTTTTGGCTTGTCAAATGGAATTCCTCTTACATTTCCTACAAACCAAGCTGATGTGCCTTCTCCAATCACTAAATATGATGTTGGAAGTGGTTCTAAGCCAAATTTGAGGACGTTTGGAGCACCAAGAGCTTGTGCCTGTGTAATGTAGTATGGGTTCTCAGAGTTCATTAAGGAACTAAACAGTATAGCGTCTGCTTGGGGTACAACTCCAGTAATATTACCTGGAAATAGAATAATGGGAATGTTTACTGCGCTTTTGAGGTTTTTGACTACTTCGGCCATCTCTATCTGATCAGTTGCAGATGAACCACCTACCAAGATTGATGCTGCACCTATTTCCTCAACATTTTTGGCTAGTTTTATAGCAGAATCTATTTGAGATACCTCTGAATCGATTAATACGAATAGTAATGGTGATTTTTTACGCTCAGAAATGAGTAATTCTTCTACTTTTCCAGTCATGCTTCACGTTTAATGATGACCCTTTAAGTTTTATTCAAGTATCGGTATACAGATTTGTATAGCTATGAGTAACCCTAATAATTCTAATTTTTCTAATATTTTAAAGGAAATCATCAAAAAATCACTGTTTACAGAGAGACAAATTGAAATTATTCTAAAATCAAAGAATCTTTCTGATGTCGAATTTACTATGACTAAAGGTGCCTATTACAGGCAGGTTTCTCAGTGTAGAGACAAGATTTCAGGCTTGTATTATTCATTCATAGTTCTAGGCATACTAGGCGTGGTTTTACCTGATGATATTGATGTGATATCAGAACTCTCTGAACGAATGAGTGTGATAAAAGATGGTGATGTTTTCCCTGAGAAAGAACAAGAAATCATTAGTGTGATAGAACGTGTAGTCAGGCAGACTACTGCAATGTGATTTTGTGACTAAAAGTGACATTCCTTATGTGTTAGTGTGATGAGGTTTTGGTTACTCTAAGTGTGAAATAATATTGTCCAATCACGATAAATCACAAATTCCTCATGATATGTCATGTTAGTTGAGATACCAGACCTTAATGTGATATTTGGACTCGTATCGGCATTCATAGGTGGTTTGTTCACATTATTCGTATATTCTAGATTAAAGGCAGATTCAGCCTCTAATAACCAAATAAAGGCAGATTCAGAGCGTTTGGAGTTCTATGAAAGGCAGTTAATTGATCTTAAAATTAAATTGGACGCAATTGACTTGGAAAATCTTAGTTTTTCTCAAGAAATACCACAAAATATTGTAAAAAATGAAGAAAAGCCTGTGCAAATTGTAGAGAAACAGATGCAAATTGTGCCTGAACAGGTCCCAGTTCAGGCAACAGTAGAGAAAACACCTAACATGAGTAGTGGTGATATTGTAGAGGCGGTATTGAGACTAATCACAAACAAGTCACGCACATCTCGTGATATTCAAATCACACTAGGTAAGAGTAGAGAGCATATTTCAAGGACAATGAAGAAAATGTCTGATAATGGATTAGTGGAGAGAAACACCAATGCAAAGCCATACAGCTACTCAATTACTCAAAATGGGCTTTCCAAATTATCTGGATCAGGTTCAACACCCCAAACTATAGCACCACAAACCTCCTAATCGGCAATAATTAAGGTAAAATTGGTATTTTCAGGGTTTTTTGACTTTGTTGAATTGTGTTTGAAATTATAGTTTTTTGATGATTTTGCTCGTATTTTCTATTATAATTTATGAAGAAACAATAAACATAATTTATTAATACTAGTTTATTATAATATATGATATGAGTGAGGTTCAAGAGGAATTAGTGAAGATAACATCTGGCGGAACTATCTCCATACCTAAACAATTCAGGCAATATTTGGAGATGCAGAAGGGTGATTACCTCAAAATAGGCCTTGAAGGGGACCATTTAGTGCTTAGAAAAGTGCGTATTTCATAGAAATATGTTTTAAAATGGAATGTTTTTATAGATTTATGTCATATATAACCCATGGGTGACACAAATACTGAAAAATGGAAGACTGTTAAGTTACCAAAAGGACTTTCAGAACGTGTTGATGAGTTTGTAAAAAGTCAAGAGGCGTATCATCAAGGGTGGACGTCTAACTCACAAGTTGTTGCACACGCTATACGTCAGTTTTTAGAAAGTAAAGGATCTTTGAAAACCCCAGAGCATGAGCCTATTCACTAGAATTAGTTTTCTGAGAGTTTTGGGGTTGTGTTAGCGAGTTTTAGTGTATGATAAGCCCATTCTCTGCCCTTTTTGGCTCTTTCAACCTTGTTTTTAGAGGTAAACCTTGCTAAATATGTCGAAATTACACTAAGTTTGATTGGTTCGTTGAACTCATCTTCATATTTCTCCAAGATCTCTGAAGAGGTGAATTTACCCGTTGGGTAATATTTGTCTACAATATGCCATATCTTACCTCCGACTGTCTCTACACCAGGATTGTTTGCAGGCTCTTCAATATTCATCAAGTCTAGTAAATCGAAAATTTTGAGGACTTTGTCACGATTGATATTTCCTTCCAAATTGAACTTGTATTTGGCCCCATCCTTATCTTCTAGATCTATTCTAATTCTTTTTCCTGCCATTCAGATCAATAAGGATCCGACCTTAACTCATCAACTGATCTTCTGAGATTTGTTAACTAACAGGTTTGTTAACATTGACTGCCTAGCCCACGCCTGAGTGTTTTTTTGTTATTAACAAAACTAATCTTTACACCCCTCATAATTGAGGTAATTTCACGCCTAGACTGGAAATTAAGGGGTGTTTTTTGGATATTAACAGTGTTAACAACTATCTTCACGCCTAGACTGGAAATTAAGGGGTAAAATGACCTTCTTTTCATTATCCTTAACACATCCTTAACACATGTTAACCATCCCCCCAGAACTATCCCCTAAGGCCTTTAGTTTTTTCTTAAATTTCCTTACATTTTCTTTTTTTATTTTTATTTTATCCCACACACCTATCTTTCCAGTGTTTCCTTTTCTATTTTTTTTAAAATGAGAATTCATATTCATATTATTTTTATTTTATTTTCTTATACAATCTAATTTATCATTAGAAATGAAGGTGTCTGGGAGCGATCCTATCGATCTGAGAAGAGTCAACAAGAACGATCAGTCTTGTGAAGTTTTTCAAAAAGATCAGTTGAACTGTTGTTTTGAAATAGTAAAGGATCTCAACATGAGTACTACCACAATCGATCCAATTGACCGTCTTTTAGATGCAGCTCAGAACGGCAAGACCCTAATCAAGAACAGAGACGTACTTCACTTTACATTTATGCCTAACCAAATCCTTCACAGGGATCCTGAACAGGAAAAAATTACACAATCTTTACTCCCAATTCTTATGGAATCACGACCATCAAACTTACTGGTGTATGGCAAGCCTGGAACAGGCAAAACCCTGGTAATCAAAAAAGTACTCTCAAAAATCCAAAAAAGGGTTGAAGAGGGATCATTTCCAATTAAACTAGCATACACAAACGCAAAACAAGAAACAACCCTATACGGATTATTAGTCTCCTTTGGAAGGCAATTAGGCCTAGGTAGCCAGAAAACCAACGATGAGAAGATGTGGCTTCCGAGCACAGGACTCTCAATAAGTGAAGTTTTCAATAGAATTCTCTACGTAATAGAAAAAAACGAGACAAACGCAGTATTCGTTATTGATGAAATTGATTACTTAGCAGAACTAATCCAAAAAACAGGCAAAGACGTCTTATACCAAATTACCAGAGCAAACGAGCGATTAACCACCGGCTCACTAACACTAATTGGTGTATCAAATGACCTCACCTTCAAAGAAAGACTGGACCCACGAGTTATCAGTAGTTTAAGTGAAGAAGAAGTTGTCTTTACAAATTACAATTTACCACAAATCAGAGAGATATTGGATGCCCGAATCGAAGTAGCTTTTGAAGAAGATATAGTTACAGATGCAGCCTTGAATCTTTGTTCTGCCATGGCAGGAAGAGAATCAGGAGATGCAAGACGTGCACTTGATCTTTTGCGAGTAGCAGCAGAGATAGCAGAAAGAAGCCAAATGCCAACTGTCACAGAAGAGCATATCAGAATGGCAGCCGAAAAAATTGAAGAAAACAAAGAGGTCATAGCACTTCGCTCATACCCACTACATGAAAAATTACTAATCTTAGCAATTATGAAATCATCAGAGATATCAACAGGCGAGGTATATTCAACCTACAAAAATCTCTGTAAAGACATACGCCAAAAAGAGCTCACTCAGAGAAGAGTTACCCAAATGCTTAGTGAGATAGAAATGTCAGGTATTATTGCTGGCAGGATTGTCCACCAAGGCACACATGGAAACACAAAGAAATTCAGAATTACAGTCTCACAAGATATGGTAAAAACTACCTTCAAAGACGAAATGCTGCTAGAAGATATTCTCTAACTAAGTTGTTGTGGTTCTGCGTGTTTTGGTTCAATAAAATCTGATTCTTGAACACGAAAGTCCTTTTGGAAAACCTTCATTGTTTGGAGGTTCACTATAATGGCCATTCCTGGAGTAGGTGTAATCCCAACACTTTCCTGAAAATCAGTCTGTCTTTGCCATGCACCTGAATTAATTATCAATACCCCTTTGTACATGTCAAGACCCACAAAATGAACATGTCCAGAATGGAAAATATCTGGAACATCGTCAATTACCATCATATCCTCTGTTTCTGGGGCGATTGGGGTTCTACTTCCATAAATTGGGCTCATATGTCTGGCCTTTAGAAAATGTCTCATCACAGCAGCTGGTTTATCATAACTAACTCCAGGTGTGGTTCTAACCACATCATCAATAGATTGACCATGATACATCAAAACCTTGACTCCATTTAGTGAGACCATTGATGGATTTCCTAACATGAAGAAATTCTCCCTATCCCATAATTCTGAATTGTACATCTTTGGAATTGCTGGCTGTGGAAGAGCCTTTCTTCCCGCATCATGGTTTCCAGATATGAGGAAAACCTTGATGTGTTTTGGAATTTTATCTAAGACCTCAAACGTCTTTTGTAATTGACCTTCGGTTGTTGTTTGATTTAGTATCTTTTCTTGACCTGGGAACACACCAACTCCATCAATCAAATCTCCTCCAACAACAACGAATCTGATCTTTCTAGCTATTGGATCTGCACTTGAAATCCAGTTGATAAATTCTGATAATTCCTCTTCCATGAAGAACTTACTTCCAACGTGTAAATCTGATAGAAATACGGCATAAGTCTCAGTTTTTGAGCGATTTGAAGTATGTTCTGGTATATCTGGAAGGAAGATCTCTTTTGCAAAAAATCCTCCATTTTTAGCAGGTACTATTCTTAACATTGCAAACTGGTCCATCAACAAAGTATCTGCTACATCTTTCAAATCACCTTCAAAAACTACTATCTCCATCGAGCCAGTAGAATCCTCGAGAGTTATTTTTGTGATTTTTCTGTCGGATTTTCTATCTGAAACCAACCCCCACACAAACAACTCATCATCAGTTTTGGTAATTGATTTCACAGATGCTATTTCTCTGACCTTTTTTGATTCTGGTCTATCTGACATTATGTGTTTTAATTTGTTAAATCTACTAGCAAACAATTTACCATATCCCTCAACACCTTCTGCAGAGGTTATTTTGTCAGTAGGATCCGATAAAATCTCAAATTCCACCTGATGTTCCTCGTCATCCTTTATTCCTAGATAAATCTCAAAATCTTCTTCATTAATCAAGAATTGTTTCTGTTTTGTCTTTTCTTTAACTACATCTTTGATAATTTGTGACAATTCACTTACATTGATTTTATGTAAAATTTCTAATGCATCAGGATGGATCTGGAATCCTTTATTCAGAGCATAAGAGACGGCTGAGGAAATTTCTTCATCCATTCCAAATAGTGATTAGAGTTTTAATTAAATCTGTTTTACGACAAAACCTCAAATATAGATCGATTAAACGTGCACCATGCTAACCATGAAAAGAATAATCCTGTTTTTCATATTTACAGCAATTTTTACAATCGTGTATGGTACCTCTGCTGTAACAAGTGAACCAACAGAAGAAGAGATTCAAGAAATTATGGATTTCTTTGATGAAATTGTTGGTACTATAGATGGAATTGGTATCTTCGTACATAATGTAATGATAGCATTACCAATGTTTATTCCAGGCTTCGGGGTTGCATGGGGGTTATTTTCTGCTTATTCAACAGGATTTGCATTTTCAGCAATCGCAGCTGCAAATACTGATGTTGCACAACTAAACCCTTTAGCCATTCTTTTGACACCGTTTGGACTAATGGAGATGGCTGCTTATTCCATTGCTATGTCACGTAGTACTTTACTTGCAAAAAATGTCTTTCAAAAGAATTGGGAACTAATCAAAAATGAAAAACTCATTTTATCTATTGAAATTGGTATTGTTATTGCATTATTGCTGATTGGTGGTATAGTTGAGATGTGGATGATAGAAACTGCTCAAGGCATGGAAGGATAGCATAAAATACTCACCAAATCGACCAATGACATGTCAAGTACAAAATGTGTAACATGTGGAATTGGATTCTTTTCCCCAGATGGAAAAGACAAATGTTCCAAATGTAGATCAAGTGAACCTCAGATGTCTGAGGGTCATGATGGATGTGGCTGTGGACATAGTCACAACTAAATTTTCTTTTTATCTAAATCACGTAACATTTTTACTCACAACGAATTTCATAAAATTCAACTTTGATACAAGATAAGGTTATAGTAATTACTGGTGGTTCTAGCGGAATTGGCTATTCAACTGCAAAAGCTCTTGCTAAAAAAGGAGCAAAAATAGTTGCTGGAGCAAGAAGATTAGATAGATTAGAAACTTTGAAAAAAGAAATTACCGATGATGGTGGTGAAATTATTATCTGTGAAACAGACGTTACCAAAAAATCTGATTGTGATAATTTAGTTAAACAAGCAATTGACAAGTATGGAACCGTAGATGTTTTGATAAATAATGCTGGTTTGATGCCTCTTAGTTTTGTAAAATCTCTAAAAATAGATGAATGGGATAGAATGATAGATGTAAACATCAAAGGCGTACTCTATTGTACCGCAGCAGTAGTTCCTACAATGGTTGAAAAGAAATCAGGTCACATTGTAAATATTTCATCTGTAGCAGGAAGAGTTGTTTTCCCTGCTGGAAGCGTATATTGTGCTACAAAATTTGCTGTAGCTGCATTTACAGAAGGGTTAAGACAAGAACTTTCTGTACGAAAAAACATTCGAATTACTAGTATTGAACCCGGAGTTGTACAAACTGAATTAACCAATACAATTACTGAAAAAGCTTTAGAAGCATTCGTAGAAAAACATAAAGAAATGGAAGGACTAAAGGCTGAAGATATTTCAAACGCAATTATTTTTGCACTAGAAGCTCCAAATCACATGAATGTAAATGAAATTCTAATAAGACCAACTACTCAAGAAGTATAATTATTCAGATTTAGTTTCTTTTTCTCTATTCATATGTCCTAAAAGTGCCTTGATTTCTTTACCCATATTATTAGGATCTTTTCCTAAATCTAATTTTTCAGTTATAGTATCTTTCAACTGCAAATTTTCCAATTCAATTCGTCTTTTTTCTACACAGTGTAGATGATCACTGTCAGTTGCAGAAATTTTCTTACAGATAGAACAAGTTTTCATATTGTTATTTACTCACACCATGATTTATTTCTTACATCCTTCAATTTTTCTATAATTTTAAACCAACTATGAGACTCTCAAAATTTTCTAATGTTGGATTTTTTTTATATATCCTGATTAGATCAATGATTTTCTTTTTTGTTGGAATTTTGATCTTTTTTTGAATAATTTTTGCTAATCCTGTACCTATCAAAATTCCCTGTGTAGCACCTGTAACATTAGAAGGTTTTCTATTTTCACTAGAACTCTCAAAATCTATCATTGTGTTTCCTTTTTTATTAACTATCACATGCTTGTCTATTGTACTTAATTCACCATGATCCAGTCCTGCATCATCTAAGAGAAAACATTCTCTTAATACATTTTTTATAACGCTACGAATTTCTTTAGCTTTTGTTTCTGTTTTTTTTACCCAATCAATAATTTTCTCTCCATCAATGTACTCCATTATCAAAAAGTTTTTTGAATTTTTGATAAACTTCGGACCAATTTCCAATTTATTTGCAGTTTTAAGTAATTTAGCTTCGTTTGTCATATTTTTTCTAGGCGAATCAGTTCGTCTAATTTTTAACGCTACTACCCTGCTTCGTTTTTTTGCAAGAACAACCATTCCCACGTATCCCTTTCCAAGTATGTGACATTTTTCAATTTGTAATGGTCCTGTAAATGAAATGTGTGTAATTCCCAACTTTCTTAATTCTACCATTCGTTTTGTTATTTCAGATTCTGTTACTTGAGGGAAAGTAAGAATTTTCTTGTAAGGATCTTTTTTGAAAACACTAATTGGCTGAAAATGCTGTGTCATCGGTAGTTATTAGATTTGAAATACTCTTTTTAACAGATATGTTTTGTTTTCCTTCTCCACTCGTAATTTTAAAACCACTTCTGAAATCTCCTCTTAGACCTTTTGGAATTCCTGACTCCCCGATATGATTTTTTATTAGATCATTAAGGTATGTTTTAGCATTTTCATACCTTCGAGTTTGTAATGATTGCAACTTCCCTTCCTTATCAGTCCACATCAATTTAGATTTTTTAGAATTAGTTTGAATGAATTTGGATGAAAAATCACCAGAAAATACATCTGGCCCTGTTCTGATTTCATTTTTTGAAATAGTTAATGATTCTAACAAGAACAATAAACTAGCTTTAGTTTCATTGTATGCAATGGCATCATTTCTAAGAACATTAAATCCTTCATTAGTCATCTGAGATTCAATTGAGTTAGATGCACGCTTAATTTGTCCATAAATTATATCATCGCTTCTTTTTTTGTATGTAAAATTTACAATTAACAAGTTTTTTGCAATTTCTCCAGGAGTCTTCCTTATTGATTTTTCTTTAAAGTATGAAATTGAATTTTTCTTTAAGAAATTTCTAGCAATTAAAATGAAATTTGTAACATTTTGAATTGATATTGCAGCACCCAGATTTCTATTCCTGTCTATTGGATCAATTATTACTATTGGAGATTCAAATTTTCTTGGAGACTCCCCAATCATCTCATTATTTTGTAATTTTACAATCTTCTTTAAGACATTTTCAAAACTACCCAAATAATAAACTAAAACTTCACAAACATACCCACTAAATCCTTGTTTTGCAATTTCTGCACCATACATTCCATTAATTTTCAAAAAACATTTTAGAACTCTGATATCATCCTTCATTAAACCAGTTAATTTTTCACTCATAAATTCTGTATGAAATGTTGATCTATCAGCTGCACTTTTCCATTCTCCTTTTTTAATATCATAACATGGTACGACATTTACTCCAACACCATTAATGTCTGCTTCAACAAATGGATGTTCTGAATATCTTACATATGGTTTGAATTTCTTCAGTGAATCAAACCCAATTTTTTTACCAATTGTTTCAAATTTTTTTTCAGTTGTTGTTTTTTTGAATTTAACAAAAATGTCAATATCAATTTTTTCTGGGGTCCATGTTTCTTTTGCATATGAACCTCCAAAATGTACTGATACAACAGATTTTTGTTTTTCAGCTTCTCTATTTACTAAACTAAAAACCTGATTTGCAATTTTATCCACTTTTTTTCTTAGTACATTGTTTGGAATTGCCATTTGTTTTGATTTCTTTATAATATCACTTTTCATTTTGCATTAACCTCCAGTAAATCTGAATATTCTGGTCCCTTTGGACTTAAAACACTTCTTTTTACTTTAATTTTAGATATAGTCTGTACACCAAATTCAACAGTCTCATATTCTTTCATTATACTTGAAATGTCATTAATCTTCTTTTTTACTCTAAAAACTGTCAAGTGAGGTTTAAATTTTTTCTCCTTTTCAAAACCTAATACTGTTAATTTAATTCCTACTTCGTTTGCTATGGAGATTAGTTTCTCTGCGCCATTTTTATCAACTCCAATCCAAATTACTCGTGGATTTTTCAAGTTTGGGAAAACTCCTACACCTTTCAACGATATATTGAAAGAAGAAAATGATATTTTCTCCATGACATCTTTCACTTGCTCATACTTGATTTGATCAATTTCTCCTAAGAATTCTAAAGTAAAATGGATCTGATCAATTTTTGTAGGTTTTGCATCAATCCCGACATTTTTTTGAAATGTCTGGATCTTCTTTAGAATTTCTTCTTTAGAAATTTCAATCGCTACAAAGACTCTCATAAAAAATAAAACATTAGTAATTATTTATCGCTACCTTCATAGACTAGTCTCCCAAAAATAATCTGTTGTCAAAACTGGTTGTATGTTTAACTGGAATGCCAGGAGCTGGAAAGTCTACAATTGTTTCAAAACTAAAAGAACAAGGATATGAAACCTTTAGTCTTGGTGATGGTGTTAGATCTGAAGCTAAAAGACAAAATTTAGAACCTACTGGAGAAAATTTAGGAAAATTGATGTTAGAACTACGTCAAAAAAATGGACCTGGTGCCATTGCTGAATTAATTAAAGAATCAATACAAAACTCAACTCATGAAATTATAATTATTGATGGTATTCGTTCCATACATGAAATCAATGTTCTAAAAGAAACTGGAAATGTAAAACTTTTGGCAGTAAATGCATCCCCTGATACAAGATTCATATTTTTAAGTGGGCGTAAACGATCTGATGATCCACTAACAAGAGAAAAGTTTGAAGAACGTGATAATCGTGAAATTGGTGTTGGGTTACAAGAAATAATTCAACTTGCTGATCAATCTATTGAAAATAATGATGTAACAATTGATCAAATGGTAGACTCAGCAATCAAAATTTTTCAAAACTGGACAGAAAATTGAACCAAAAGACCACAATTCAAATTTTCTGTGAAATTAATCCTTCTGAAGACTCTGAAAAAGTAAAACTAGCAGTAAGTAACATTTTTCCTGATATAGAATTAGAAATATCTGATACAGACATTACTGGAAAAACAAATAATCTTGCAATTTTATCTCAAATTTTAAAATCAATTCGTGAAAAAAATGTAAAAAAAACATACCAGCGTATACTCAAAAACAATAATGATGGTGATTCCACCTGGTTTTATCTCAATAAACAGGCTGCATTTGTAAACACTGTAGCTTTGTGCAGTGAGGCAAATGAATCATCTTTAGGTCCAATCAAGGTAATTTTACGCTCAAATGATATTGAACAAGTAATTGATTCTATAACGAATTAGTCAACTAATTATTTCTAGCCATTTTGAGAGCTTTTTTTTAGCTCAGTTATGAAAAATCGATTTTTACAGGATTATCCATGAAGATACAGTTAGCAATAATTGGTGCTGTTTTAGTAGCTGGAGGAATCTTTTTCTTGCCTGAAACAATGAGTCAGTTTCCTGCTGGTCATATGCTTCTTGATGCAATAATTGAAGATGCTACAAACATTAAGCAATACAACGAACAGACAAGCCAAGTAGGTGAAACATTGTATGATGTGGGATTAATTGCTGGAGATACAGTAACTGATGTTGCAAGTCAAGTCGAAAACACCCTTGATGATACAGAAATTCCTGAAATTGATTTCTTAAAATTTGAAGATTAATCTAAATCTCAATTTCAAGTAGATCTTTTGCAGCAATAGCTGATTTATGAACCTGTTTTGCCTCATTTAACAAAACTGATTCATCATTATATCTTGCAGAAAAATGTGTTAAAATAAGATTTTTGACATTAGCTTTTCTTGCCAACTCCGCTGCCTCTTTTGCAGTTGAATGATTTGTTTCAATCGCTCTATTCTTTAGATCAAACGAGAATGTACAATCAAAACTCAAATAATCGCTATTTTTGAAAAACTCTTCTAATTTTTCTGTAGGACGTGTATCTCCTGAAATTCCAATCTTCTTACCGGCTCTTTTCTCTCCTGTAACTTGTGATGAATCAATCTTCTTACCATCTATTTCTATGGAATTTCCATTTTGCAACTCTTGCCATAACTTTCCTTCAGGAACTCCTAATTCTTTTGCTTTATCTGGATAAAAAACTCCAGATTTTTCGTTTTCTTCAAAACAATAGGAAAATGCAGGAATTCCGTGTTGTGCTTCACAACATCTTACTTGATAATTCTTTTCGTTTACTACATTACCTTCTTCTACAATTGTAATGAAAACTGGAAATGGTAATCCAAAATTTAATACCTTAATGTTTGCTGTAATGAACTCTTCAATTCCAGCAGGACCATAAATCTCTAAACTCTCAGTCCTTTTTTGTAATGACATTGTTTGAAGAAGACCTAAAATTCCTAAACAATGATCTCCATGAAGATGAGTTACAAATATTTTCATTTTTTTATTCCAAGGCAGACCCGCCTTCAGATATGCAACTTGAGCTCCTTCTCCTGCATCAAACATCAAAACTTCGTTTTCGCGTACAAGGCAAATGCATGTTAAAGAGCGCTCAACTGTTGGTGCTGCAGCTGATGTTCCAAGATAAACTAATTTCATAATATTATTTTCATTTTAATGCATCAGAAATAACTTTTGACACGTCTACCTTTGCAGAATCTCCTGGTATTGTATTTGTGCTGATTATTTGAGACACTCCTGCATTTTTGATCTTTTTTGCAGCATTATTTACTAATAATGCATGAGTGCATGCAACAAAAACGCGTTTACATTTCTGTCTCTTCAAAAACTGAGTTGCCTTAATGATACTCCCTCCAGTACTTATCATATCATCAACTATGATTAGATCTCTATTTTTTACCACAACTTTTTCAGAAATAATATTCACCTTTCCAGTTTTCCTATCTCTGTGTTTTTTTAATGCAATAGAACCAGTTTTTAAAAGACTTGCAAATTCTTTCGCTCTTTCCTGACCACCTAAATCAGGAGAAACAACAAGCGGATCTTTCATTTTCATTTTCTTGAAATGTTTGACTAATCCTTCTATTGCAGAAACATTTTCTGATGAAATCTTTAGCTCTTTTAATGCCAATTTACTGTGAATATCTACTGTTAGTACTTTTTTTACACCAGATGCTTTGAGTAATTTTCCAACTACACCGATAGTAATTATTTCTCCATCAAGAAATTCTCTGTCTTGTCTTGCATATCCCATGTATGGAATTACAGTATAGATTTTTGAAGAAAATTTTTGAACTTTTGAAACAATACTCAATAATTCTAAAAGATTTGTATCAACTGGTGGATAAGTTGATTGAACCACAACCACTATACTTTTTTTTGGAATGTGATTAATTGTTATTTTACTTTCTCCATCTGGGAATACTTTTCTCTCAGTTTTTACATATGGGGCTTTTAATCTTCTAGCGATCCTTTTTGCTAAATCTGATGATGCATCTCCCCCAATCACTGTGAACTTTACCATTAAATCAACGAATCAAAACGGATTCTTAAGTTTTCGTAAGATTGTTTTCTAGTCTAATCTCTTTTCTCTTGGCAAGATAGCTAACAACAGCAACTATCACTACTCCAATAATTTCAACTCCAAGCCAGTCCAATCCAGCAAATTCTATTCTATCTAAAATGAATGGTGAGAATAGCGGGAAAGTTGTACTTGAATTAAATCCAACATCTGCAAGAAATATGTCAAATGCAATATGTGATAGTACGGCTCCAAATGCTACTGCAGCAATTCTTAGATCCTTTCCTCGAAGAACTATAAAAAAAACTATAGCCACTATAATTGCAAGTACAACTGAATGACTCATTCTTGAAACTAATTCTATATCTAAGAATTGAAGTAAATGATCTGCATCTAACAAAATTGCAAAACTTCCTCCAAGTATGATGTATCGTACACTTAAAGTTCCAAGTCCAATTATTGCTCCCCAAAAAATGTGCCCAACAACATGTTCAACAGTAATACCACTAACTTCCAATGGGTTTCCAATCACAAACGTATGCTCACTAGATGGGAATAACCCTCCAATAATCGAAAATCCAAATGAAATTCCGGCAAAAATTATTGAATTTTGTAAAATGAATTTAATGTGATCCTTCATTATTAAAAAGAAATTTCTGAATAAATTAATGATTACTATTCATCTGCCGATTCACCACGACCCAAATCACCCATGCCATATTCATCCATCACTTCATCACGCTTTGAATCAAGTTGGTTAATCTCTTGTTCTTCACGTTTTTCATCACCTTGGTAAACAGTTCGAATTGGCCATGGAATTCTAATATCATATTTCTTAAATTCTTCATACATTATTAGACGCATATCGCTTTTTGTCTTGAATTGTGCACCATAATCTCTAACGTAAACCCACATTGAAAAATCCAAAGATGAATCATTGAATTTATCAAATCTTACGACCGGTTGTGTAACATCTACATGAATATCCTTGTCACATCCACAACTTGGATTGTTTTCTTCAATGTATGGACATCTATTTTGTCTAACGAGATGTCTTCCTCTTGCATCTTTAGCTTCTATCATTGCACGTTTACCAACTTTAACTAGAATTGATGTAACTTGTCTTGGATTGTTCAAATATGAAACACCAACGTTTACCACTGCAGGAACAAGTTTGATTTCTTTTGTATAGTTGATAATTTCTGCACTAACTAGCTGTCGTGTAGGGATTATTGCAACTGATTCATTCAAACCATGACGGATGTATGTCACTCTTGGTGTAATTTTGTGTACATATCCATTGTATCCACTTTGTAATTGTATTCTATCTCCTTCTTTGACAACCTTATCTTTTCTGATAAGAATATATGAAAAGTAATTTTCTAATGTCTCTTTTAGTGCTAATCCTACCCCAAATGCAAGTCCACCTGTTGCAGTTGCCAAAACTATCAAATCTACTTCCCACCATGATACAACTCCAACTAGCACTCCAACAAAAATTAAAATTGGTAAAACTTGTTTTGCAGATTTTGGTACACCTTCTTTTTGTTTACGTGAGTATCCAGGTGGTTTATTTCCAGAGATTATTGATTCATAACCTGTATTCCTTTTCTGTTCTCTCCAAATATCTATAGGATAAATCTCCTCAGGTAATACGCCTGGAAATAATTTCCTTCCAGATATATTATTTCCAGTTATACAAGATTCAAAGTATAATTCATATTTTTTACGTTCAGATTTTTTCCACTTTTCATATGACTCCTTGACATTTTTTTCATAACTTCCAATCGGAGCTCCTCTTGATGTGCGAAAATTTTCCAAGTATTGAATGCCTTCTTCAGTTTGTAAGTAACCATTGAATTCTTCTTCTGTTAGATCATCTGGTTTTTGTTTTGGTGGAATCCACTTGTATAATTTATGAAATAAATCACCTTCATCATCCGGAAATCCTCTCATTTCTCGCCAAGCTTCAAAATCTTCACGCTCAAGACGTGAACTATCACGTTTTGTTAATGCTATTGGTACTAATTGTGAAATTGTATATCCTATCACCAAAATATTTAATGTGTTTAGCATCTTTGCAAAAACTTCACTAGGTGCTAATTCTCCTTCTATTTGCAAAACTGCAGATTCTTCATCAAATAATTCAAAAACTTGAATGTACATGTTTACAGATGAAATTAAAGCAATTGCCAAAAACGGTAAGATTATTTTTCTTGCAAATCTTGCAACGTGTGGTTTTGTGTGGTTAAATTTTTGTGTTTTAATCCAAAACGAAAATTTTCTATAAACTACACTAATTATGATAATTCCAATTATTAATCCAATTACAGCTAATTGCAAAGATACCGATGATGCGATCAATTGTGAAACTGTATCAAACTGACCAACTGAAATTTCACTAATTTCTTCTGCCATCTCTATATTTTTTGAGAATCCTAAACTTAAGTTAGTAGATTTGTCGTCAAGTTTTTAAAAAACTGTCAAATTTTTTTAAAATCGCCTTTCTAGGCACAATTTCTCTGTATGACGCAGATCCTAAAATTTAACAGAGGATTTACCTTAACTTTGTAATGGCACAGACTAATCAACAGGAATCTGCTTGGACGGTGGATTCTTCACCATCACTCCAATCAGTTACTCTTGCAAATCTAAGAAAAATTACACAAATTGAAAATTTCTCAGAAGAGCAAATTTTTGAGATGGAGGTAGTTGGAAATGTTCTTCCTTTCAAAGCAAACAACTACGTAATTGAGCAATTAATTGATTGGGATAATGTACCTGGAGATTCAATGTTCAATCTAACATTCCCACAAAAACACATGCTAAAAACAGAACATTATGACATGATGGCCTCTGTTTTGAAAAATGATCCTGATAGAAAACAAATCCAAGAAATGGCAAATAAAATTAGACTGGAATTGAATCCACATCCTGCAGGACAAATGGAACTAAATGTCCCAATGCTAAAAGATGGGACTAAACTTTATGGAATGCAACACAAATACAAAGAAACTACTCTCTTTTTCCCTAGTCAAGGACAAACCTGTCATGCATATTGTAGCTTCTGTTTTAGATGGCCACAATTTGTTGGTATGGATGAAATGAAATTTGCTATGAAAGAAGGCGATGATTTGGCACAATATGTAAGAGAACATCCAGAAATTTCTGATATTTTGTTTACTGGAGGAGATCCAATGATTATGAAAGCAAGTTTGTTTGCCACATATATTGATAAAATATTAGATGCTAACTTACCAAATCTTAAAACAATTAGAATTGGAACAAAGGCTCTATCTTACTGGCCATACAAATTCACTTCTGACAGTGATTCTGAAGAAACACTTGAAACATTTAGACGAATAAAATCAAAAGGAATCCATGTGGCACTTATGGGTCACTTTAACCATTTAGCAGAACTAAAAACTGATTCAGTCAAACTTGCAATTGAAAAGGTTCGTGAAACTGGTGTACAAATTAGAACTCAATCTCCACTTCTAACTAACATTAATGATGATGCAGACATGTGGGCTCAGATGTGGCAAAAACAAGTTGAACTTGGTTGTATTCCATACTACATGTTTGTTGTACGAGATACTGGTGCACAACATTACTTTGGTGTATCTCTAGTAAAAGCACATGAAATTTTCCAACAAGCAATTCAAAAAGTAAGTGGTTTGGCAAGAACAGTTAGAGGTCCAAGCATGTCGGCCACCCCTGGAAAGGTTCAGGTTGATGGTGTTGCTGAAATTAATGGAACTAAAGTTATTGTATTGAGAATGCTCCAGGGAAGAAATCCAGAGTGGGTAAATCGTCCATTCTTTGCAAAATATGATGAAAATGCAATCTGGCTGGATGATTTGAAACCGGCATTTGAAGACAAGTTCTTTTTTGAAGATGAATTAAAGCAAATTAAAGAACAAAAAATGAAAAACATGAATAGTTAAAATATGGATTTTATTGGTGATATGATATGAGAAAAGAATTTGTTGTTATGAGAATTGATGCAGCACCGGATGGTTCTCCATACGTTCTAGTTACTCTATCTCTAGCAAAAGACATGGCAGAGGGAAATCAACCTCCAAATCCATCTACGACAAATGTAATGGGATTTTCCAATATGGATGACATGATGAAAAATCTTAACAAAATGATAGCAGGTGGTGGAATGCCAGGTATGATGGGTGGCGCAGCACCAGGAACAACTTCTATCAAACTAGAGATGCATGAATACAAACAACTTGCATTATCTGTAGGAGATAAAGTAAGCCTAGATATCTCAAAGGTAGAATCTCTAGGCGTATAGATCTCTTTAAAAATCTAAAATTTCTATTATCTTCATGGGCGATAAATCCGACGAAATGGTTCAAAATTTAAAAATGGAATTAGATATTTACAAAGAAAAAATAAGATCCCTTTTCTCGAAATCAAAAAAGTAGAATATGAGTGCCAGTGAGTTTCTACGAAAAGAACATCAAGAAATAATGCGTCTTGAAAAAGTAATTACAAAATCATACAAAGCACTATACGATGGCGTAGACATTCCCTTTTCTGATATTGACAAGATTAATTTCCTAATTGCAGAATTTTTAGATTCTGTGCATTTTACAAGAGAAGAAGGATCATATTTTCCATGTGTTGCATCATATGATCATTTGAATAAAGAAATCCGTGCTTTGTTAATTGAACATGAATTTAGTAGAAACATTGCGAAACAAATTTCAAAAAATCTTAAACTATGGAAAAAAGGACAAGACAAACGAGAACCTGTTGCCCGATTCCTTAGAACATATTCCATATTCCTGATAGATCATATGCAAAAAGAGGAACAGTTTTTTGAAAAAGCCGAAAAAGAGATTTTATCAAGAGAAGAGGAGCAGGAAATGTTTGAACAGTTCCAATCAATTTCTGCGATCACAGAAAAAGTAACCTCTCTTTTAGAAGATATCAATTATCTGGAATCTCAAGACTGGGCAAAATAACATTCTTAAACGGTAATTTCTCTGTCATTAACAATGGCCTTTTGTTTATGGATGACTGGATTGCCTTGTTCAGGTAAAACTACCATAGTAAGAAAACTTGCTGAAACCATACCAAATCTAGCCATCTTAGACGGAGATGAACTAAGAGAATGGTTCTCACCAAAGGACTTTTCAAAAGAAGCAAGAGATGAGCACAACAGAAGAGTTGCTCACTTGTCAAAATTACTCCTAAAGCACAATGTTCCAATGGGTGTTTCACTAATCAGCCCATACAAGGAAAACCGTGCAAATGCAAAAGAGATCATCGGTGATGATACAAAATTCTTTGAAGTTTATGTCAATGCCTCACTAGCACAATGTGAAGAGCGTGATGTCAAAGGAATGTATGCAAAAGCCCGCTCAGGAGAGATTAAGGGATTTACAGGAATCGACGACCCATATGAGGCACCAGATAATGCTGATTTAGTCCTAGATACTGAGAACAAATCACTTGATGAGAGTGCTGCTGAAGTACTAGAATTTTTGAAATCTAAGAATCTAATCTAGATACGGCATCTAATGCATCTTGATGAATTAATCCATTAGTTACCAATATTCCATTTTCATGATGTACAGATTCTGTATTGTATGCTAATTCCTTTCCAGAAATATCCGTCATTTTTCCACCAGCCTCAGAAATTATGCAGTTTGAGGCACAGGTATCCCATTGTTTCATCTTGTTTGTGATTGTTAGATAAATTTCTGCATCTCCAGATGCAATTTCTGTTACTTTCAGAGAACTCCCAATACTTGTTACAACTGAAATCTCCATTTCATCAAGTAACTTTTCCTCTTTCTCTGATAGATGATGTCTGCTAACTAGAGCATGACAATTTTGTAATTCTGACATCATAGTAACTTCAATCTTCTCCCATTCTTCATCATGACAGAATGCTCCTTTTCCAGATTCTGCCAAATACATCTTCTTTTTTATTGGCCAGTAAATTATACCCAAAATTGATTTATGATTTTCAACCAATCCTACCATTACTGTAAACTCTCCTGTTCTGTTTACAAAATCTGTTGTTCCATCCAATGGATCAATTATCCAAATTTTTCCTTCAGATAGTCTCTTCTTATCATCAACATCTTCTTCAGATAATATTGCAATTCCTGTTTCTTCTAAAATCTCTTTGAGAATTTTGTTACTTTCAATATCTGCTTGAGTTATTGGTGAATCATCATCTTTTTTCTCAGTTGAGAAATCTGTATTGTATATCTCAATAATTTTTTCACCTGCTCTTACTACCCCATCAAGAATTTTTTCTAATTTTGGTTGGCTTGAATTAAACGGTAATTCACTAATCATATTTTAAATCTCTATTTGCTAATTCTGGTTTTAGAGTCCATGCTACAGCTAAACCAACAAATGGAATAGATATCAATCCTGTCATTTGCAGAATTATCAATAATTGTTGCTGTGCTACATCAGGTATTGTTATCAGCCACGGTAGTGGAAGTGATAAAATAAACCAAATTCCAACTAGAAGTCCAATTACCTCAATTTTCTGCTTTTTCTTAGGATTCATCGTAATTACTCTGTGCTTTCATCAAATTTTAACCCTTAGAACTTTATTTCAAAGGTCCATTTTCTATTTAGTAAATAATTAAACGCACTTGCAGCAACAATTGATAAAATTGCAGCGTATAGATAATACAAAGCATAATTCTCTACAAGCATGAATGTTAATCCTAGTTGAATACCCATTCCTATCACACTAACAATGAAAAATTTTGTATATCGTTCCAGTGTCTTTGGCTCAACTATCTCATTTTTGAAAGTCCAATATCTATGTAAAAAGAAATTATTTGTAATTGAAATTGCAATTGCAATACCTTGTGATAAAATATACCAAATTCCTAAAAAGTCGGTTAAAACATACAATAATCCTAAATTAACACCTACACCAATTCCGCCAACCAGAAAATACTTGATTGTTTGTGCTACAAACAATGAAGCTTTACTCTTCTTTTTCTCGTCCTCTATAGTCATATTCATCTTGAATGAACCTTCTTTAATTAAGAAACTGATCAAAGCAATTATAATTTTCAAAAAAACCTAGTTTTTTTTGTAAAAATGATGGATATCCCTTAAATATGACAAAGACATATAGCAAATAATGCGGAAGGATGTAAATCCTATCGATTAGACTTGCGTGGTCCTGCAGAGCAGAAAATCAAGTAAGCACCTTGTTGCTTCAAGTGAGGGAATCTCACATTGCTTTGCCGAAGGGCCACGCCCCCATTAATTTAGCCTAGATACTTCTATCTAACTTCGATAGAGAGATACTTACAGACCCTTCCAAATTTCCATCTCTCTGAATAGTGATATCATATCTCGCATCTCCTTCTGTTTTTGGAAACTGGACAAATTTCTGACCAAGATATTCCCAGGTATAATATTTTGAGACGCCTGTATCAACTAAACTTCGTTCCAAAATAAATTCCTCAGAAAAAATTTCTGTTTTAACAGGATCATCCGAGTAATATCTCTGATTTTCTGGAATCACCCAATCTATTATCAATCTGATTTTTTTAGGTGAATCTCCCATAGGAACAAATCCAAACTCGTACGTTCCTTCTTCTATTACTCCTAAATCCGTCATGATAGTTGTCTTACCATGAAACTCTTGTCCTGAAATTCGAAAATCCCATATTTCTCCACCTGAGCGTTGCTCATTTCCACCTGGATTCATTGATGCACCATATGCCATTGAAATCACAATTAATGCTATGACAATACTGCCAACAATGACCATTTTATTCATAATCTAGGCATGAATTTCCCAGATTATAGTCATTTTGCTAATTCTAGTCATACAATTTCCATAATTTGTGAACCATTATTCACACCGGAAATTAATAACATATTTCAAAACAGTACGCATGGGAAGTTTCCAAGACAAATGGTCTGCTCCACAAAAGCAAAGTTTTGTAGATAAATTAGGTGATACATTCAAACCAAAAGGATCACTAAAACCAAGAGTCGAAATGGCTGTAAAACGATTACAGGCTCAAATCGGAAAACTCGACGGTATGACACAAAAACTCAAAGAAAGAGATCAGAAAATTTTCCAAAAAATTGTAGTTGCACAACAACAACACGATACCTATTCAAGTAAAGTATTATCAAATGAACTCGTAGAAGTTCGTAAAGTACACAAAATTTTATCCAATGCCAAAATGGGATTGGAGAGAATTGAATTAAGATTAACCACATTCCATGACTTGGGCGATACAGTTGTAACCTTAATGCCAACAATCGGTCTCATGAATGGACTCAAATCATCACTTGTTAAATTCATGCCAGGTGCAGACCAAGAGATTGGTAGAATGACTGAGATGTTAGGTGGACTAATGACTGAAACCTTCAGTAGCAGTGAATCATCATTCGGAGTTGAAGAATCAACAAACGCCGAATCTGATAACATCCTAGCAGAAGCAGCAGCAGTTGCAGAATCACAATCAGGTGAACAATTCCCATCAGTACCATCAACTGGATTGGAACAATTTAACGTCCCAACTAGTGAATCAAAATTTATGTAACTTTCTAGAAACTAGAAGTTTTATCTCGTGACTCTTTGAAACTAGTAATTCTCTTTCCTTCATCATCGATGATTCTATCAATTCCAGATAACTTTTCTCTCATAGATGAAATCAATGTGCCTACCTCATCTGCTTCATTTTCAACAGCATTTCTCTTTTGAGTCAGATGTTGAATTCCACGTGTTTCTTCATCAATATAGTCACTAACTTTCATTAATTTTTCTTTAAGATTTTTTATATCAACAGATTCTTCTTCAATCTCTTTTTCTAGGTTGGTTCTTTTTTCTTTTAGGTTAGAAATTAGGCCTCCAACATAATCGATAGCCTCTTCCAATTTTACTCGCTTGTTCATCAATGATGAAATTCCAATATCTGAACCTGATTCATCAATTTCTGGTTGTGATTCAGACACAGATTCTGCTATATTTTCAGAAGGTTGCTCCTGATTTTCAGAAGGTCGTTCCTCAACCATCTCGCCACCTTCTTCTTCTTTGAATTTGTCCATAAATCCAGTCACGAATTAACTTCATTTTCCTCAAATAAAAACATGCAAAATCTTTTTTTCCGCACAACTAACTACAGGGATTCTGCCTAATTCCATGTAAATTGATTTTCTAGAATATCTCTGTAAATACTGGGCAATTCCGCGTTCTATGGAGTTTCTAGAAAATGTTTGTAATATCAGGGAAATTCCGCGTAGGGCACAAGTACGCGAACAGGCACAAATTCCGCGCAAATTGATTTTCTAGAATATCTTTTTTGCCGCCCCCGCCCCCAAAATTGCCACTTTTACCCACTTTTTACCCATTTCAAACCTGTTCCGCTATGCGTTCCGCTGTGGGATTTCAAAATGTTCCTCATAAAGCTCTTGATCCTAAACTAGACCATGTCAAAACAACAATACAGATCCGAAATGGGAATAATGGGAGACATCTTAGATGTTACCATGAATGGAGGCCAGCAAGGCGTTATTGTGTCTGCTATCTCCAGAAGAGCAAACCTATCTCACTATGCCGTTCTTGATAAATGTGAAAAATTGATCAATGCAGGTTTAGTCGAAACAAGACGTGATGATAGAAACCGCAAATTCATGATAACTGAAAAAGGTCTAAAATTCTTTGATGAATTCAAAAACTTCCAAAATCTCCTAAACTCGATGAATCTAAGGTATTAGAAATGAACCAAGAGTCAGCTTGCTGTGGTTGGTTGGAAGATTCCAAGAATGATGGAATGCTTTTAAGCCCAACCGAAGCCCTGATTTTGATGGCTCGTGTACCCCTAGCAGTTTTCGTCCTAATTCTGCTTGCTATGTCGGTACCGCTACAGCACTCTTTTGGCTCAAATCGAACCCTAGATCTCTTTCTTTTTCCTGATGGATCTACACATGTTACTTATTCTTTAGAATCTGATCCATTTCTTCCTGATACCAAAGTTTCACTTTATGGTGATTCGTTAGAAAATTTAGTAGTTGAAGATGAAAATGGTTTTCCTCTGACTGCTCAATCTGAAAATAACACTCTAGACGTTGAGACTCTGGGGTCTTCAAATATTTTGATTAATTATGATACTTATTCACTAATTTCTAAAGATGGAAAAATCTGGTCTTTCGAAATAGATTCCCCAGTTGAATTTAATGTAATAATGCCACAAAATTCTGTTATTGTTGGAATGTCAACATTTCCTATTGACATGGATGTTACTTCTGATAGAACCCAAATTTTACTTCCAAGTGGTATGGCTGAAATTACATACTTTTTAGCAGTTGCAGAATCATCCCAGGTTTCATCACCTGAAGAAACTTTTGTAACAAAAGATGATAATTCTATGATATATGTCACAGGTGGAGCCGCTGTAGCAATCGCAGCAATCGCAGCAATCGCAATCAAGATGAAAAATAAGCCAAAACAAATTGTTACATCGCCTCAAACTACTGTAATTGAAGAAAAGAATGAGCCTTTCAATATTGAAAAAGTTCTAGAAATGCCAGATCTTAGAGAAGATGATAAAGAGATAATCAAATTTATTCATGAAAATGGTGGCAGTGCATTAGAAAGTGATCTTAGAAAGAAATTCCTCTTGCCTAGAACAACAATGTGGAGAGCAGTAAAACGATTAGAACGACATGAATTAATTGAAATTACTAAAAAAGATCTACAAAATCTCATAAAATTAACAAACGTGGAGACTGACAAAAATGAATAAAATTTATGGAATAATTGTAATCTTTGCCTTTGCTGGTCTTATGATACCAACCTCAGCTATGCAAGTTGAGGCTGCATCTGATTTAGATTACATGTTAATAATTGCTGAAAAAGGAAAAAAATACATCAAGTTAAAAATTAATGAAATGCAGAATTCAAACCTACAAGATTGGAAGAACCAACAAGTTGTACTTGATATCTATGATAAAAGTGCATATGAGATTGAACAATTAGAAAAAGCAATTGAAAATGGAGATGTCAAGTCTGCTCGAAAATTGTTTGTTTCATCCATGGGTAATCTCAAACAAATTAGTCTAATGCTAAACCAAATTGCCGTAAACAAAGCACAAGATGAAGCATTACCAGATTACCCTCAAATTTTAAAACGATATGAGATGAATATTCAAAAACTAAAACAAATGTCACAAAAATTAGATGCAGATATTGACTTTTCAGAAATAGAGCATCTTCTTCTACTTGGAAAGCAAAATGCAGAGAAAGGACAAAATGATCAGACAAAACAAGTACTTGATCAGATTGCTTTGAAAGGACTTGATATCAATAAACATCTTGTATCAATTAATCAAGCAAATAAAATCATAAAAGCTCAGGCATTAGCAGAACGATATGTTGATAAAATTAATACGCTAATTGTACAAGCCAAGAACTCTGGTTTACTAGATGTTGCTTCACAATTAGAAAATACAAAGATCCATCTTGCTTCTTCAAACTCTACTTCACAAATCACAAAAAACATCAAAATAATTATTACTATAAATAATAATATCAAAGAAACACAACAAAAATTAAGACAGGCAAACTTTGATGTTGATGAGATTAAATTATCTCAAAACCAAAAATTTATTGGAAAATTAAATCAATTAGAGACCAAAGCAAAATTCCTTCATTCTGAAGCAATAGGAAGTAACGCAGCACTATATTATGTAGAAAAAGCACTATCCATAATTCATGATACAAAAAATAATCTAGATGTTTCAGAAGGAAAAATCACTTCAAAAATTAAACTAATAGAGGGACTATTGCTAAAAGCAGAGAGAATCGTTCAAGAACTAACATAAACTTCATATAGATTTCAATCTCGTTTTTCATTATGACTTCAAAAGCAATCATTTTTGGTGTTGGATTACCGATGGTGATTTTTGGAGCATTCATAGCATTACTCATAGCACCACTTGCTGAAGGAGTAGTCTCTACAATAGAATTTGTTGGAAGCCTAATTGGAATATTGGGTGTGGTCTTTATGATCTCTGGCTTGTTCTACAAAAAGGAAATAATTGTTCACGAGTAGTTGTGCCTAAAAAAATCCACATCCTTTAAAATAACCTTTGAAACTAATTCATCACATGGACAAAGAACGCATCAAGAAACTAGTTCGTGAATTAATTATTGAACTTGGTGAAGATCCAACAAGAGAGGGCCTTAAGGATACTCCTAGAAGAATTGCTGATGCATACGGTGAAATATTCTCAGGTTATGATTCTGATTCTGAACTCTCTGTACAATTCTCGGAAGACTCTGAAACTGTAGTTGCAAAAAATATTCAATTTTATTCAATGTGTGAGCATCACATGTTGCCATTTTACGGAACCATACAGATTGCATATGTCCCAAATGGACGTGTCTTTGGAATTTCTAAACTAGTTAGAGTTGTAGAAAAATTCTCAAAAAGATTACAAATTCAAGAAAGAATTACCAAAAATATTGCAGATGAGTTGTATTCACAAGGTGTTAAAGGAGTTGCTGTGATAGCAGATGCTGAACATCTATGTATGAAAATGAGAGGTGTCAAAAATGATACCAAAGTTACAACATCTGCATTTAGAGGAACATTTGAAGATAAAAAGACCAAAGAAGAGCTCCTAAAAGCTATGTATGCTAAATAATCCCTTATCAAAAATTAAATAATCCCCTAATCAGCAATTCATCATGCCTGCAAGAAATAACATTCATGTTCCAAGTGAATCCTGGCCATTTTTCAGTTGGTCTATTATTGAATTTGCAATAGTAATTGCACTTGCAATTGTTGTTTCATGGCAAGTAAACCCATTCTTTGAAGATTATGTGGTTATGAATGGATGGGAATGTGAACAAGAATCACAAGAAACCAACTGTTCTATTTCTGATGAACCAGAAATGCAACAAACAATGCTTAACTGGATATTCTGGGGAATAGTAGGTATCATATTTGCTGGATGGTATCTGGGCGCTCGTAGATTTGTACTGAAAAGAACAATACTCTAATCTTATTTCAAATATTTGGTTTTATCTTCAATCTTTGCTTTTGTAAATGCAATTTTTCTATTATTACAAGATTCACATTTACCACATTGCATCTTGTCACTTAGATAACAACTCCATGTCTTGAAAATCTCATTTCCTAAAACCTTGTAGCCTTTTTTTATCAAATCACTTTTTGAAATATTTTCTGAATATGGAGACCAAATTTTAATTTCCTTTCTAATTTTATTTTTAATTCCGTCATATTCTCCTTGATTTAATGCAGATTGGATCTTTTTGGTAAATTCTGGTCTACAATCTGGATATTTTGTATCTCCTTTTTGTGCTCCATATGCAACTAGTTCGGCATTTAGAGTAAATGCCCATGCTGTGGCAATTGAGAGAAATATTGCATTTCTAATAGGAACTACAATAGAATATTCGAATTTACTAGGCATCTTTTTCTTTGTGCTGGTCAAAACGTTACTATCACCATACAACTCCTTCATGAAACCAATATCAAGAATTTTATGCTCTTTTAATTTTAGTAATTTTCCAATACGTTTTGCAGCCTTTATCTCCTCAGATGCTCTCTGACCATATGCAAATGTAATTCCATACAACTGGTATCCTTTTTTCAAATATGACATCATGCATGCTGAATCTAAACCTCCACTTAGAATGATAACTGCTTTTTTCATTTCACTACTTTAACAATTTTAGGACCTTTACTTGGTTTACAAATTACAATGTCGCAATCTACTTTTGCAGATTTGAATCCTTTCTTCATTGCTTCTCCAATTTCCTTTGTTTTGTCTCCCTGCAACCAACCATCTTGAAATGCAATTACTGAAGGACCTGCACCACTAATTGTACAAGCATTTGCACCTGCATCCAATGCATTCTTTTTTACTTTATCAAATCCAGGAATCAATTTTTTCCTAGCTGGCTCTACAATCATATCTAGAATATTTAGTCCAAATCTTGTTCCGTTTGCATTTTTACCCTGACCAAGTTCAGCAATCATCTGGGTGGCACATGCTAAATTTTGTACTGCATCAGAAAACTTTACGTTTTTTGGGATTACGCTTCTTGATGCCTTTGTCTTCTGTTTTGGAACACTAATCTTGGGAATTGCTACAACGATTCTTAACGAACTAGGAACTGGTAAAGAGCGAACTGAAATCCTTCCAGAAAAACTATGTGGAAGTTGGAGATATGGATTAACTACTACAAATCCTCCAAAAAGCGAAGCTCCAACATTGTCATAATGAGCCGTTCCTGCACTTGCTTTTTCTCCATAACCTGTATGATATAGTATTAATTCACGTTCGAAATGTTCGGTATACTGAAATAATTTTGCAATTCCTATTGCACATGCCGCAGCTGATGCAGCACTACTTCCCATTCCATATCCGGCAGGAACATTTTTTTTAATTTTAATTTCTACACCATCAGAAATTCCTACCTCTTTCATCATACTTTCTGCAACTAATCCTGCAGTATTCTTTTTTGGATCTAATGGAATATCATCAGAGCTGACAATTTTAATTCCAAATGATTTTGGTTTTTTGGTTACTGTTACCTCGTCATAAAATGCATCTAGTGCCATACCAAATACGTCAAATCCTGGACCCAAGTTTGCAGTAGAGCAAGGAGCACGTACAGTTACTGATTTTACCATTAATCTTCTAATTCTTCGCCCAAGTTAATAGTTCTGCTTAGTGCACTTTGCAGACTTACCATTCCATCTCCTGTTAGATTTGAAACTGGAATCAAATCTTGCTGAAAGTCATGTCTGTTTAAACTTGATAACATATCTGATACTAGAGAAAATGTATCTCCATTTAGTTCACCAGCCAAATCTGCTTCTAACTGTGAGTCTGTTCCAGACCAGCTTAGCACTTTTTCTAATTTTTCTTGTATAAGATCAGTTTTTGTAATTACATTAACTGTTGGCAATCCTAATCGTAATCTTATTGATGTTGACAATAATGTTAGTGACACAAAGTTACTTGGAGATAAAACCATTGTTCCATCAAACAAAAATAAATTCATTTTTTCTTCTGCAACAAACTCATTTACAAAAAATGGACCGCTTTGTCTATATGCAAACAACTCAATCTGTCCTGGAGTATCAACAATTAGATAATCTGGGTTAATCGTGTCTGCTTCTTTTTGTATATCATCGATTTTAGTGGCAATTAGATCATTTGCCATTATCAATGACCCATTTGATCCTAATTGATATTTTTCCATTATTGTATTGAGATCAATATAATCTCGAACATCAATATCTGGTGAATATGGTAAACTTCCAACTCCAGGATCCAAATTCAGTGTAATTGGGAATGTGGAATTTTTTGCATAATATTCTTTAATTTTTGAAGTCAGTAATGACTTTCCCGCCCCTGCTGTGCCTGTAACAAAAATAACTTTCAATGGTTCGACAAAATTTCTTTTTTATTCGCTTATATTTGAATCTCTTAAAATTTCAGCAATGAACTGGAGATTGGCAGTAATTCCTGTTACCCTAATTCCTATCATAATCATTGCTATTCAATTTGATATTGATGCAGATGATATCTTTGCTATAGGCGTAATTCCTTTCACACTAGCCGTTCTTGCTATAATGACAAAACTAGGATTACAAGGACTAAAGCTTGCATACATTGCACGAACTTTTCTTGGTCCATTTGATTCTATAAAACGTCTAACTGCAATGCGCGTTGGTAGTGAGTTCATCAAATTCACAACTCCAATGTTTGTTGGAGCAGAGTTTGCAGTTATTTACTACATGACAAAAAAAGGAATCTCAACATCAAAAGCATCATGGGTCGCATTGTTAGATATTGTTACTGAGGTATTTGCTGCAGGTGTACTTTCAATCATGGCAGGAATTCTAGCATTAGCTGCAGGTGCATATCTAGTTGGAGCAGTAGTTTTAGGAACAAGTATTCCTATAACCGGTTTATGGATTGTATTATTTTTCATGTCATCAAAGCATACATTCACACTTCCTAGAGTAATTTCATACATTGCTACTACACTAGGAAAGGAACGTGGAGAAAAATATGTTAAACAAACCAATGGTTGGATTAAAGATGTTTGTATAATGAGTAGAGAAAATCTTCATTCTAGCAAATCAAAAAAAGTATTCGTTATTGGATTCTTTGTATCAATTATATCTTGGATATGTTATGGAATTTCATTTTTAATAATTGCAGACGGTGTAGGTTTTGCAGTAGAATTCTTTGATTCAATTATGGCAGTAATGGGTGCAAATGCAATTGCTAATCTGCCAATTACAGTTGGTGGTTCAGGATTGGCAGAATTTGGAATAATTGCTTATCTTAACAATTTAGATCCATTCAATCTCTCAGCTGATGTTGATCCACTTCAATGGAATGCTGTAATTGGATGGAGAATTGCCACATACTACATACCAATTGCTGTCACATGGATCTTGTTGGTAAAATTAGCATTAAGTAAAATTAGCAAACCAAATTCTACATGAGTGATGAATTTCAAAAATAAGATTGTAGTAATTACTGGTGCATCTAGTGGAATTGGTGAAGCAGCAGCTGAAAAATTTGCCAAAAAAGGTGCAGATATTGTGCTTGTTGCAAGAAGAAAAGAAAAGCTAGATGAAGTTGAGAGAAAACTTTCCAAATATTCTGTAAAAATTCTAGTACAAGTTTGTGATGTATCTGATAAAGAACAAGTAAAACAAATGTCTGAAAAAGTAATTGAAACATTCTCTCGAATTGATGTTCTAGTAAATAACGCTGGATTTGTAATTTATGGTAAAGTAGAAGAACTATCTATTGAAGATATTGAATCTCAAATGCAGACAAACTATTTTGGTATGATTAATTGTACAAAATATTTCCTACCATATTTTCTAAAACAAAATTCTGGTCATATGGTTAATGTGGCGTCCGTTGGAGGCAGCTTCGGTGTACCCGGTATTGCATCATATTGCGCAACAAAGTTTGCAATATTGGGATTTTCTGAAGGACTACACCATGAACTGCATGGAACTAATGTTGGAGTGACTGTTGTAAGTCCGATAATGGTTAGAACTAGCTTATTTGATCACCCATCTTTCAAAAATTTCACAAAGTTTGCTACTGGGATTTCCTTAAGTTCTGAAACTGTCGCAAATGCAATCATAAAGGCAGCAAACTCATCTAGATTAGAAATTGTTGTTCCATCTTTTGTACGAATTGGAATTTGGTTTAAACAAACATTCCCATTTTTAATTAATCCGATAATTGGAACTGCTTTTAGAAAACAGCTTGATAAAAGAGACTCTTAGGCGTTTTCATCTATAATTTTTATTTCAGCTAACTCGTATTGAATTATTTCCGTAAGATTGATTCCTTGTTCAGCAAGATAATCCACTGTTTTTTTGCTTAGTTTTGCTTTCAGTTCATTTAATTTGAATTCACACATAACCCCTTTTTCTAAATCATTTAGTTTTACATCCTTTGAAAGATTCAATCCTTCAATAATTGATGTTCCTTGTACTGATTCATACAGTTGCAGATCAACTTTCTTATCTTTTTCATTAATATCTAAAACATAGCCTGTATTGGTTAGTGATTTTGGTTTTCCAAATTTTGGTGATTCTAATTCTTTATTGATATCTTCTGGAACTTCATCCTTTTTTTTAGCCATTTATCATCAAAAATTACTATTCTTTGGCTTTATCTGACTTGCTTTTTTGCCACCAATCTAGATAATCATATTGTTTATCTGATTTTGTACTTTCTTTACGAGATAATTTGTATCTAATATCGCTAACTTGTTCTCTTGTTGCGTATAGACCACATCTCTTACAAATGAAATGTTTTGTTGCAGAATCTAATTTCATTATTAGACCTAATCCTTCAAAATCTATAGTATCTTCTATTTCTCTATATGGTGGAGCTCTAAATTCATAGCCATCTTCTTGTTCTTCAGCGTTAAATTCTGCTTCTAGCTGTGTTTTCTTCTTTTTTATTTCTCTACTTACACACTCAGGGCAGTTTACCAATATCGATTTCTTTGTATTTTTACATAAGAGTGTTGCCTCATTTTTGAGATCAAAAAAATGACTGATGCGCGGATTAACTCTTCATCCCTTGCGGTCAGTTCGCCCATCGACAACCACGCACCAGTACATTTCTATTATTTTTTAAAACCTATTATTTTTTGTCTTCTAAAATTTCTGTTACAATCTTTGCTGTATTGTTTACTCCATTTCCATTGAAATTCTTCGAAAATTCCTTAACAGAATTAGTAAATTCCTCATAATTTTCATACATTTCTCTTATTGCTTCGGTTATTTGATTTCTATTTCGAGCAAATAACCCCAAATTCTTTTCTTTTGCCCACTCAATCTGATTGGTATGCTCATCATAAATTGGAATTCCAATTATTGGCTTGGCATGACTTCCTAAAATTTCTCCCATTACCGTATGTGAGCCATTTACCACAGCATACTTGCAGCAATCCAATACTGTTTCTTTCTCCTGTTCCGAGAGAAATCCTTTATCAATCTGAATCCAATCTATTTTTTTTTCATATGCTTCTGGTATTGAATATTGGTTTCCATCTTTATCTAAAACTCTATCCACATTTTGATCATTTCTTGCATGTGAAACAATTCTCTTTTCATTTTTCATCTCAGACTGATGAAATGCCTCTTCATATCTTTCACCTGTACCATCATTAGTTGATTTATTTCCAGTTCTCATCCAATAACCATATACTGAATCTGAAATTAGTTTCTCTAAATCACTTTTTTCAGTTCTTTCAAATTTCTTTATGTTTGCAAAATGTCCAACATAAATCACTTTATCTTTAACATCTTTTGTAAAATTTAGATTATATTCACACATTGTAAATGGTGGTTCAGTATCTGCTACAAGAATTTTAGACGCTTTGGAGATTTGTTTTGCTACAAATTTCAATGCTGGTTTAAAATATAATCTAGATTTCCATAATTTTGGTTTAAATTGATTAGTTACAAACAGACTAGTGATATTTCGACGTTCTGCTAATACATTTGAGCCCATATCTCCATCATTAATTACTAAATCAAATCCAATTTTGTTATACAGTTTGGCCTCATCTTTAAGATAACTTGAAATTTGTGTTACTAGAGGTTTATTTTCTTCTACAGGCAATAGAAAATTTAGCATAGATTTTGTTAAACTTGGTCCAAACTTCCCATCAATTGGAGTAGGCATCAATACTTCATGAACATTCTCTTTTTCATTTGGAAATTTTTTTAATAATTTTTTGTAAATGTCACCTTTACTAAAATAATGAAACTCATTATCACCCAGTTCTTTTAATTTTTCATTTAATCTCATCATTCTGGAATAGTGTCCATTTCCCCAAGGATAGATGAATTGTCCTATCTTTGCCATAACTTTAATCCAAAATTCCCGCTTAAATTTTCAATGTTCAATTTCTAAGGAGTCCAATATTGTATGAACGTTATTTGGTCCTAATCTAACCTTGATGATTTTCTTTGTTGTCTTTTCTTTTTTGTTTAACTTTGGTTTAGATTTTGTAAAGTTTGTTCTTAGTAATTTTTCAATTTTTGAAACATATTTTTCCATTCCTATTTCTCTTGCATTTTTCATAATTTCAGAATCAATTCCAGATAATGAGATATGTGGAATCATACCTGCACCAAAAACTCTTCTTTGTAATGTTTCAACATATGTTGATGGAAAAATTAGTGGTGAAGTTGTAAGTGATATATGAGAAATTTTCTTTTCTTTTGCAGAATTAATTAGAATATCTGTAATAAGAGAATTTTTTGATAGTATATCATCAGATTTTTTCCCAAATTTTGATATTTTATGAAATTCTAGTTCTACTTCTGATCTTAGTAATCTAGGAAGTATTTTATCCATAATTTTGACTAAATGTATTACATCTTCTCGTGTTTCATAACAAATCAAAAGTTTTACTTCAAAACCTTGTTTGATTGTCTCCAAACAGCTAACAGCTGAAAATTCATCTGTTATACAACAAACTGATTTTTGTAATTGAGAATTATTTGCTGCACCACCTAATCCTTCATCTACAAAAATACAGAGATATGCATTTAATTTTGTGACATAGATCTGTAATAACTTGTCATGTTTTGATTCCGTTCCAGGTTTTGCAGAAATTTTATGATTTTTCTGTATTATGGTTGATGTTGCAGCTAACTCTAAATCTTTTATAACAAATCCTTTTGCATTTCCATCTGCTTTAACAAAAAATTTCTCACCTTTTAAAAGAAGATTTGAACCAAGTTCTCCAACTTGTGATACAATTGTTTTAAAATCATTTTTTATTTTTTTTGCAATTACAATTTGTTTTATACCAAATAATAATGCAATTGCACTAGAAACAAAAACAGGATCATCTGCATGAACACAAATTAAAAAATCATCTTTAGTTATTTTTCTAAATTTTAGATTTTTTATCTTCAAAATTTTTTTAATATTCTCTATTAGTTGATCAACATTATTTTCTGCAAATAATGATGGATAAACAACTACTAACGTATCTTCTGTCATCTCATTTGTTATTTCTAAGGAGTTTATATTTTAGAACCTCTCTTAACTTGAGCTAATTTTGATATAATTATAATACTTGATTGGTTATTGAGATTTATGGGAAAATTTACTCAAGAGGAACTAGATAAAGTAAACAAAACTCTGTCTACTTCTGAAGATTGTCTGAAATGGGCGTTTGATAACCTTCATCCTAAATTAGCAAAGGCATCTAGTTTTGGTGCAGAAGATGCCGCAATAATTGATATGATGTTTAAAATTAATACTGATGCTAGATTGTTCACACTTGAAACAGGAAGATTACCTCAAGCAACTTTTGATGTTATAGAAGAAGTTCAGAAACATTATAACACAAAAATTGAAATTCTCTTACCTGATACGAAAGAAGTTGAAAAAATGGTTAACGAAAAAGGCTTAGACTGTTTCTATGATAGTATTGAAAACAGAAAACTATGTTGTGCTATACGTAAAGTTCACCCAATGAATAAAATGCTCAAAACACTTGATGGCTGGATAACTGGTTTACGAAATGATCAAAATCAAAATCGCTCAACTGCAAAAATGTTAGAAATTGATGAAATGCATGATAATATTGTTAAAGTTAATCCACTCATTAATTGGACATATGAACAAACATGGGATTATGTCAAAACCAATAATTGTCCATACAATAAACTTCTAGACGAAGGCTATCCTAGTATTGGATGTGAGCCATGTACTAGACCAATTAAGATCGGTGAGGATATTAGAGCAGGTCGTTGGTGGTGGGAAAATGATGAACACAAAGAGTGTGGCCTTCATATGAATCACGACAATTAAATTAATCCTACAAAATAGTTTCATATTGATTAATGCACACGGTGGAAAATTAGTAAATCGAGTCAAAGATGTTGATCCATCTGGACTAATTTCAATTGATATTTCTGCAGATTTAGCAAATGATGTAGAAAATATTGCAGATGGAATATTTTCTCCATTAGAAGGATTTCTTAACCAACAAGATTTTGAATCCGTCATTTCAAAAGGAAGACTTGCAAACGGTATAGCGTGGACTATGCCGACTGTCTTAGACGTTGATGATGATACCGGTAAAAAAATGAAAGAGGCTGGCGATGTATTACTTAAAAATCCAGATGGAACAGGAATTGCAATTTTACATGTAGAAGATGTCTACTCTTATGATAAACAAGATACCATGAATGGAGTTTATGGAACAGATGATGAATCGCATCCTGGTGTTGCAAAAATTAATTCAATGAAAGACTTTCTTGTAGGTGGAAAAATTGATTATATTCAAAGCCAAAATGAGACTGAAATTAGAAAACATAGAATGACTCCAACTCAAACAAGAGAGTTATTTGAAAAAGCAGGATGGAAAACAATTGTTGCATTCCAAACTCGAAATCCTCCACATGTAGCACATGAAATGTTACAAAAAAATGCGATAACAACACGTGATGGTGTATTTGTAAATCCATTAATTGGAAAGAAAAAACCTGGTGACTTTAAAGACGAAATTATTGTAAAAGCATACGAAACAATGATTGACAAATACTATCCAGAAAATAAGTGTCAATTAGCAACTCTACATACGGAAATGAAATATGCTGGACCAAGAGAAGCAATTCATCATGCAATAATGCGTCAAAATTATGGATGTACTCATATCATTATAGGACGAGATCATGCTGGAGTTGGAAAATTCTACGATCCATTTGCAGCACATAAAATATTTGATGATTATCCAGAACTTGAAATAGAACCAATCTTTTTCCCAGCATTCTTTTACTGCAGAAAGTGTCTAACATTTACAAATCCAAATGTTTGTCCACATAGTGCAGATGATAGGGAACAAATTTCTGGTACAAAAATGAGAGAGATGATTAACAATGGCGAATCACCATCAGAATTTATCCTAAGACCTGAAGTTGCCAAAGTAATTATTGACTTTGATAAACCATTTGTTGAGTAGATTTTTATCAAGATCTGGTAAATTTAGAATATGAATTATAAAATACCGATAATTCTTTTTGCTTCTCTAATGTTTTTTCCTGCATTTGGACAAGAAATGGCACTGAACGACTCTCTCTCTATGGCAAAATTTGACATTAATTGGAATGACTTTAACATACCTTCAAGAGATGCAACAATAATTCCATTTGATGAAATTCACGAAAGAACTTGGCAAGTGAATCTTGAAAATAAATTACTGTATGGTAATCCTGAAGGAACTGCAGTGATACGATTGTATGATGCAAATATTGAAAATAAATTTGTTGAAATAGGAATGGGTGGGATTCCTGATAGACCTTTTTGGGTTGCTGTACAATTACCTGAAGAGGGATATGTTGTTGTACATGACAAACTCGAGAGAGGTTGGCTCCCTGGGGCCAAAGTGATATTGGCATATTCTGATTCTGCCGGACTAACTATCAACAATGGAGAAAGAATTGTAATATCAAATCTAGATGTTGAGACTCTTGCAATTGAAGCATATTCTGTATGGGGCATGAAAGGTTCACAAGATCCACCTGCAACTACAGATGGATTCTTAAATCTAGAAGTTATTTCTGGTGATCCAACAGAGGGTCCACTTCATATGTTTCCATTCATGGTAGTAGGTGCACTTGGATGTGTAGTAGTATTTTTACTGGTTTCTAAGAAGCGGAATTAGTTTTATAATATTTACATCCATTTCTTATCTTACAAACCTCACACATAGGAGAAATTGGCTTGCAAATGTTTTGTCCATACATAACAAATGTATCATTTACATCAAGCCAGTATTTCTTAGGAATTTTTTTCATTAATGCAAATTCTGTTTCTTCAGGAGTCTTTGTCTTGACCAATCCAAGTCTATTTGAAATTCTATGAACATGAATATCTACTGGGATTGCAGGAATCTCATATGCATAAACTAGTACACAGTTTGCAGTTTTTCTTCCAACCCCTGGTAAATCTACCAATTTTTCTAAATCATCAGGAACCTTTCCCTTGTACTTTGTATCAATAATTTTAGAAACTTCAATTATTCTTCTTGCTTTTACATGATAGAATCCTATTGACTTTATTATTTTTTCAACATCCTTGATTTTTGCACCAGCTAATTGTTTTGCAGTTTTATATTTCTTGAATAATTCTTTGGAAATCCTAGCAGTGCTTTCATCTTTTGTTCTAGCTGATAATATTGTTCCAATTAATATGCTGAATGGACCATGTATTTCTGCATCACGTAAATCTCGTAATGCTGTCATCCTAGGAGGTTTGACTGCATTCATTGTTTTATGCATTCCATCTAGAATTTTTTTCATATATGTTTCATGTGATACAAGTCTTATATCTGTAAAACCTTTGTAATGATTATGGAGTTAACATCTGAAGAGAATGCTGCGTTAAATGGAGAACATGGTGATACATTACAAACTGCATACAGAATACTAGTTGCAACAGGCGAGGCAACTAATGCAGAAAAACTAATTCCTATAAAATGGGCACATCTTTCAGGTGTCAATTATAATACAATTGGTTCTGCTGGCGAACAATTTCTTAGAGAATTAAGTAAAGATGCTCGTGTTAAAGTAAAAGCAACTGTTAATCCTATGGGAATTGATTTTGATCACATTTCTGAATTTAATCACATAGACGATGAATTTATCAAAAAACAGGCAAGTATTCGTGATTCTTACATTAGGATGGGTGTGGAACCAACCTTTTCTTGCACTCCATACGACATATTTGATCTACCCGAAAAAAATACCCAAGTTTCATTTGCTGAAAGTAATGCTGCCATCTTCGCAAACTCACTTGGTGGATTAAAGACAAACAAAGAAAGTGCATTTAGTGCACTTGCAAGCGCAATTACTGGTAAATCTCCTTACTCTGATCTACGAAAAGATGACATTACAACACCAATGACAATTCGAATGAAGATGGATAATCCAAATGAACTAGACTTTGGCATGCTTGGATTCTTTGCAGGAAAAGTTGGTGATACATCTGTTAACATCTCTGGTGTATCGCAACCAAACAGGCGTAGTTGTAAAGCCTTGTGTGGTGGAATGGGAACTTCAGGTACGTGCGCAAAATTCCAATTTATAGATTCTGAAGATGAAAAATCTGAAAAGGTCGATTTTGGAAAAGAAGAGATGAACGAAGTCTTTGATGAACTAAATACTGCTGAAAAAGGTGACATAATCACTCTTGGAAGTCCTCAATTAGGATTGGAAGAGTTATCTGATTTATCAAAGATGCTAAAGGGTAAATCATTTGAAAAACGTTGTTTAATTTTTTGTTCAAGAGCTGTACAAGAACAAGCACGTACTCTTGATTACATTAATGAAATTGAAAGAGCCGGAGGAGAAATTCTATCTGATTGTTGTACGTGTCTTACTCCATTAATTGATACTAATGAGACTGATGCTGTCACCACTAACTCCATCAAAGGTGCATACTATCTGAATAACTCAACAGGTGTTAATGTAAATCTAAAACCTCTCACTAAAATTATTGAAGATGAAACAAAATGAGTAAAATAATTGTTCAAGGAGTTGCACAAGGAACTGTTCTAAAAACTACTAGCCCAATTAATTTTCTTGGTGCAGTTGATAAAAAAACAGGCGTAATCCACGACAAAAAATATGATATATTTGAAAAATCAGTTAAAGACACAGTACTAGTATTCCCTCATGGAATTGGAAGTAGTGTTGGTGCATACACTATTTACTCGTTAAAATCTAATCAATCAGCACCTGTTGCAATGATTTGTCAAAAAGCAGATCTCACTGTTGCATCTGGCTGTGCACTTGCAAATATACCAATGATTGTAGTATCAAATGAAGAATTTAATTCCATACAAGATGGTAATCAGATTACTATTGATACAAAATCTGAAAAAATTTTCAACTAACCCATTTCTGTAACTTTACTTGAACCCGTTGGTAATACTCTAACATAATCATCAATTAGAAATATTTTTTTAAATCCCTCATCTGTTTTATCAAATTCTGCTCTAATCTTTTTTGCAACATCAGACATTGTTGAACCACCTGGTTCAATTACTGCATAACACAAACATTTTTTCTTAATTGGTTCTGGCGGGCCACAAACCATCAAATAATTTTCATCTTCTTTAAAAATTCCAACTGCAAGTTTTAGTGATGAAACTTTGATGAAATTTCTTGTACCATTAATCATAAATGATCCTTTAGCCATTGACTGTCCTGCTGGTGCACCTTTTTTCACCTGATCGGGGTTGACCCAGAAACTACTCATTCCATATGCAGATATTTGCCATGCACGACTAAAGCAAACTGTAGCATGTGCAACTTCTTCCAAACTTAGTGGAAGTAATTCTTCATCTTCTGCTTTCAGCAAAAAAAACGGTGAACCATGAACTTCTGCATGAAAGACCTTATCATTATTCTCTAGATATTTTCTAATTATTGCACTATTTGATGAGCTGTCTCTTCCTCCAACTGCTAAAATCCCATCTGATGTGAAAAACCATCTATATCTCTCATACCAGCTTTTCTTTCTTACTTCTTTGAATCCAACCGAACCCTTTGCAATTTCTCCTTTTTCAATTGTTTTTTCTAATTTTTCTTCTGTCTTCTTCATTAATTTCTCAATTGATTTTACTGCACCTTTCTGTTTCTTTGACTCATCAAATAATTTTGAAGCAATTGTTGGAAGAGATGAATCAGGATCTATCCGAATCTTTGATTCATTAATCTTCATGTAAGGAATCCCTTTCTCACTAATTATTTCTGCATTTTTTTCTTTTAGTAAAATGGTAATGCTTTCGTCTCTAACATTATGCTGACCTTGTGATGTCATTGTAAAAAGTAAATTTGCAATTTCTGATATTGTTTTGGATTTTTCTATTACTACATTGATTGCATTTTTCTGTTCAGTTAATGTTTTTTCTAGAGATTCTATTTTTTTATCAGCTGGACTACTGAATAATGATTTACCCTTTTCTAAAATTTCTTCAGTAAATACAGTATCTAATCCTTCATTGAAACTATTTACTTTCTTTGCATTCAAATTATCATCTGAAAACCTTATTGGATATGCATCATGTACATCATCTTCAATTATTACAGATGGATCATGTGGACCTAGTGTTACTTTAGAAATAGTTGATGTAATAATCTCAAACAATGCATCAAACTCCTGTTCTGTAATTTCATTACTTGGTTTTTTAGAATCGATTCCTGAGAGTCTGATTATCTCTTCAACATATTTTTTTGGTAAACCTAATCCTCTGCCTATAGTCTTTCCAATTCCACTAGAAGAAAATAATTTTCTAAAAGATTCTTTTGTTAAATTTAAAACATCTAGTCCATCTTCTGGAGGTGGAATATAACCTAATCCTACACGAAGTTGTCTATGTCTTACATCAATTGAATGTAAAAGTGCTAGAATTTTTTTATCACCATTGCACAAAATTATGTTTCCATCTCCAAAAAACTCTATAATTAAGATAAACGCTTTTTCAAAATTTGTAAATGTTAGGTAGGCAATTCTTTCAGTTCCAATTTGTTCAATTTTTGTTAATTTTGCTCGTAAAAGATCACTACGAAGTCGTCTTAGCATCTTATTTGGTTCAATTGTATCAATTTTTTTATCTGTAATCCACATTCCTATGCTGGACACCATTAGCATAATATCTGGTTTTGTTGTATGATGCAATTTGAATAAAAGACTATTTCGATTTATTCCCCAAATATTACTTGCATAGTATCCACTGGTCTTCTCCTCTATGTCATTTACAAGATAAACTAATTCAATTCCAGCAAGAGTCATGGTATTGCACTTTTGTCTGGAAATTATACTCTTACTATTGCCTAGTGACTGCCAAAGATTTTAAACGAGGCATTTCTGAGTCAACGTAGAAATTCATTGGCAAAGTTCAAAAAAAAGAGATTTACATCTGATAAATCAGATTCTGAGGATGAAAATAACGATATTCCTGAAATTGAAGCAACAGAAGATGAGAAAAAAGAAATTGCTAAATGGACAACAGAACCTTCTGAAGCAACAGAACCTTCTGAAGCAACAGAACCTTCTGAAGGAAAAGAATCTGAGACCAAACCTGACCCTGCTGATGATCCTTTAGACAAGTCTGCAACAAAAAAACTCACAGACAGATTATTTTGGTTAAGAATTGTTGTTGCAATAGCTGGTGGTGTAATAGCTACATTTGCATTTGAGGATATCGTTGATGTGGAAGAAAAACGTTGGACATCAATCGGTTTTATGATTATGTTGTTTATTGCCACTGCAATAATTGCCAAATCTTGGAGAATTAAAATTGCAAAAAAGAAAAAATACATTACAACAGGAATTGGTAGTTTTGTATTCATGTATCTATTCTTCTGGATATTTACTTACACTGTAGTTAACACTGGCACCAGTCAATCAGTCATTCCAGGTATATAATTACAAAATGTGGAAATCAAAAACTCCTGGAATTCCAGATGAAGAATTTGAGAGAACAGAATCTGTACCAATTACTAAAGAAGAGATTCGTGCTATACAAATTAGTAAAGGTAGACTCTCTGCAGGACAAACCGTTTTAGATATTGGGTGTGGTAGTGGTTCTGTAACAATAGAAGCTGCAATTCAAGTTGAAGAATCAGGTAAGGTAATTGGTGTTGATATTGATCCTAATGCAATAGAGCTAACTGAAAAAAACCTAAAAAAATTTGGAATTACAAATTATACGTTAATTGAAGGAAATGCTAAAGATAAAATCTCTGAACTACCTCAAGTAGATACTATATTTATTGGTGGAACAGGTGGTGATACAAAAGATATAGTAGAATTATGTCAAAATAAAATTAAATCTGGTGGAAGAATTGTAATTGGTGTTATACTCATTGAAACACTTTATTCTGTATTACAAACAATTGAAAAATTAGATTTTGAATCAGTTGATATCACACAAATTACAATTGGAAAAAGTCGAAAGACCAAAACAGGCACAATGATGCTTGCACGAAACCCAGTAACTGTTATCTCGGCAACAAAAAAATAATCTAGCTTTTTAATTAGGCATAATTTTATGTCTGTTATGTCTCAATTAACAGGAATCGGTGTGGGTCCGGGCGATCCAGATTTACTTACTGTAAAAGCAGTAAATGCAATTCAAAATGCTGATACTATAATGTGTCCTGCATCAGCAGAAGATAGACCTAGCATTGCTTTATCAGTTGTTGATTCATTAATTGATAAATCAAAAAATCAAGAAATTGTAAAATTAATTTTTCCAATGACTAAAGACAAAGATGTTCTTGAATCACACTGGAAAGTAAACTCAAAAATTATGGCAGAAAAAGTTTTGTCAGGAAAAAATGTTGTCTATCTCACAGTTGGTGATCCATATCTTTACAGTACATGGATCTACATGCACAGAGAAATCAGTCAAAATCATCCTGATATGAAAATTACTGTAATACCTGGAATTGTTTCGATGTTTACCTTTGCATCTAAAGTTGGAATAAGTATAGCAGAAGGTGCAGAAAAAGTTGCAATAATTCCATCATGTTATGATCTGAGTTCTGTTAAAGAGATTGCAAAACATTCTGAAGTTTTAGTATTTCTTAAAGATGGTCGCTATTTTGATCAAGTGATTGAACTAGTTAGAGAATCTGGATTCCCTGATGATTCTATATTTGCAATTGGTCAAGATTTAGGAACAGACAAAGAAATTATTAGAAAATTAAGACTAGGTGATGTAAATGATGACACTCTTACTACAAAGTACTTTTCAATTTTGGTGATAAAACGTGTCTAAGGTATATTTTGTTGGCTGTGGTCCAGGCGACCCTGATTTAATCACAATAAAAGCAAAAAAACTGGTTCAGAAAGCAGATGTCATAGTTTATTCAGGCTCATTGATTCCTTCTGAGATTTTGAAATATAATAAAAAAGGAAAAAAACATGATGCAGCAAAACTTGTTCGTGAAGAAATCCTTGATTTACTTTTAAAAAATTCAAAAAAAGGAAAAACTGTAGTTAGATTGCATGATGGTGACCCTGCAATTTATGGTGCAATTAGAGAGCAGATTGATAATTTAGAAAAAGAAGGAATAGAATCAATTGTAGTCCCTGGAGTTACATCATTTTTAGCATCTGCAGCTGCACTTGGAACACAGCTAACTTTACCTGGAATTACACAAACAATGATTATTACACGTGCAGAATCAAGAACTAAAGTTCCAAAACGTGAAAAAATTTCTGAACTTGCAAAACATCAAGCAACTTTGATTTTTTATCTTAGTGTTCATTTATTAAATAAAATTACAAAAGAAGCGATCGAAGGTGGATACAAAAAGACCACTCCTGTTGCAGTAGTTTACAAAGCAAGTAGAAAAGATCAAAAAATTATTCTTGGAACACTTACAGATATAGCAAAAAAAGTTAAAGCTGAAAGAATTACAATGACTGCAATTGTCATAATTGGAGATGTAATAAAACCAAAATCATATGAATATTCAAAATTATATGATAAAACCTTCTCTCATGGTTTTAGACTAGCAAAGAAATCTAAGAAAAAAGATTAACTTTATTAGAAATTCCCATACTTTTGAGATTTCTTTGTAGGGCTTTTGGACTTTTTGTTGTGTAAATTGATAATAAATTTCTTGTAGATTTTGGTTTTTCTAGTTTAGAAATTTTTATTGCAACATCTTCAGCTGGATCTAAAAACTCTACTCCTCTAAAATATTTCTTCAAAAATGGTAAAAGAAATGGAAGATGTGTACTAGATAATGTTGCAATCTTAATTTTATTTTCTTTAAACTCATCTTTCAATACTTTTAGTATAGTTTTAACACAATCTCTTTCATGAGTTAGAAATTTTCCACTTTCTACCAATTCAACTAATTCTGAACAATTTATCTTCAAAACCTCTTCCAAATCACTGAATTGTTCTATGTAATTATCTAATTCTTTACTCTTTGCAACAATTTCTGTTGTAAGTATTGCAACATTACTTGCTTTCTGAATTTTTTCAAGTGGAGGTAAAACTGTAATTATATTTTTTGGTAATTTTTCTCTGAAAAGTAATGATGGTGTATTTGATGCAAGTACTATTACATCAGGATCAAATCTTTCTGAAATTTTTTCAATTGTATCTGTGATTATTTTGTATAATTGTGATTTTGTCTTTGTACCATATGGAAAATTCTTTCTATCTGCTAGATAGATGATATCTGATTTTGTCTTTTTCTGGATTGCTTTAATTATTGATAGAGAACCTAGTCCCGAGTCAAAAACAACAATTTTCATCTTCATTCATGCGTAGTTAGTTAGCTAAATTTAGTCTAGTGTTGATCTTATTCCACACTTCTGATTAAGAGCAATTTTTTCGAGACTACACAATGCCATCATTCCATAAAACATGGGCACGCCAAGAATCAGCAGGTATATCTGATAAATTTCGTGATACCTTGAAACCTCAAGGAGCACTGAAACCAAGAATACAGAACGCTGTTAACAAATTACAGGCACAAACTTCTAAGATGGACAGTATGTTAGGAAAACTCGAACAACGAGATCAACAATTATTCCAACGTGTTGTCACAGCAGTTCAAAACCACGATAAAAGTGCAAGCACTGTTTTATCAAACGAACTAGCAGAAGTTAGAAAAGTAAAGAAAATGCTTGGCGGAGCAAGAATGTCTTTGGAACAAGTTCAATTAAGACTTTCAACAATTCATGACCTCGGTGATGCAATGGTTGCAATTGGACCTGCAATGGGCACAATGAAGAGCCTACAATCATCATTAGGTAAATTCATGCCAGAAGCAGATTCAGAATTGAACGCAATGACCCAGACATTAAATGGACTTATGGTCGACTCAATCTCCGGTGATTCATTTAACATGGAATCAGATGCATCTAGTGAAGAAACAAATAAAATTCTTCAAGAAGCATCCGCAGTTGCAGAGCAACAAATCGGTGACAAGTTCCCATCAGTACCTTCACTGGAGCTTCCAACTCAAGAATACAAACAAACAACATCAACTTCTAGTTTTGAGTAGTTAGCCTTCTTCCTTTATTTTCTACCTATGTAACTAATGCACATTGTGATAAATTGCATCATCTCATTACTACCCATTTTTGAACTACCTTCTATTCTGTTTATGAAAACAGTTGGCACCTCTAATCCCTTCATATCTAATTGCTTTAGTTGATGTAATACCTCTATTTGAAAGGCAAAACCATCTGATCGTATCTTATCAAAATCAATTTTTTCTAGTGTTTTTTTCCTAAACATTCTAAATCCACTAGTTGAATCCTTGATCTCTATTTTTGCACAAACACTTGCAATTGCACCTGCAATAGAATGTGTCATCTTTCTCCACATTCCCCATCCTATGACATCTGAACCCTCTACATGTCTACTAGCAACTAAAAAATCAAAATTTTTTATCTTCTCTAACATGTTTGGAATCTCACTAGGTTGATGTGAATGATCTGCATCCATCTGAACAATTAATTCTGAATCCAATTTTTCCAAGACATATCTGAATCCTTCTTTGTATGCTGCGCCTAATCCCATCTTTTTTGGTCTTTGTATAACTGTGATCTTTTCATACTTGTCTCCTAGTTCCCTAACAATGTCTGCAGTTCCATCTGGGGACGAATCATCAATAATTAAAACATCCAATTTTTCAACTAATTGTTTGATCTTTTCAAATAACTCTTTGATTAAACTTGGAATGGTTTCTGCTTCATTATACGTAGGAATCACAATTGCTAGTTTCATAAAATTTCATCAATATCTTAAAAGAAATATCTTATGGATATGCTGTCTCTTTAGCAAGAATTGTCTCCAATTCTGAAATATTGACACGATCTTGAGCCATATCATCTCTCCTGCGAATGGTCACTGTATTGTCTTCTTTTGTTTGATGGTCGACAGTTATTGCAAATGGTGCCCCAATCTCATCCAATCTTCTATACCTTCTGCCAATGGCACCTGAATGATCCAAAAATGAATCAAATTTTGTTCTAATCAGACGATAAACCTCATCTGTCTTTTCTGCCAATCCATCTTTTTTCACCAATGATAAAACTCCTACATGAGTTGGAGCTAAATATGGCTTGATTGACAGAACCATTCTCTCATTTTCCTTATCTTCTCTTAGTGAATGCTCTAAAATTGTGTAAAGACTTCTATCAATTCCCATCGAAATTTCAAACACATGTGGTAAAACTTTGTCGTCATTGTCCATAACTTCAAACTTTTCTTTACTCATCTTTGCATGACTTGATAAATCATAATCAGATCTATAGTTACATGCTACCAACTCTAACCATCCGATTGTCGTGTTTACTTCAAAATCAAATGCGACATCTGCATAGAATGCTTTTTCTTTCTCTCCAAGCTTTCTAAATCTGCTTTTCTCCATATCAATTCCAGTCTTTTCATAAAATTCTGTTAGCAGTCCAAGATAATATGCAACAAACTTGTTTGGGATCACTCCTTTTTCTACTGCCTCTTTACAAGTCATCACTTGTATGCCATCTGAAATTTGTATTCGTAATGTTGTATTTTCAATCTCTGAGAATTTTTCTAACTCATTTAATTTTCCTGGATTGCAAAAAACTTCAATCTCTGCTTGATAAAACTCTCTTAATCTCAAAAGACTTTGTCTAGGTGCGATCTCATTTCTAAAGCTTTTACCTACTTGTGCTATTCCTAACGGAAGCTTTCCACGCATAGTCTTGAACAATCTTGGAAAATCGACAAATATTGATTGACATGTTTCTGGTCGAAGATATGCTTCTACATCTTCAGGACCAATCCCAACTCTAAACATCATGTTGAATTTTTTTACTGCATCAAACTCTCCTTTGCATTTTGTACACACAATATTTTTTTCTTGAATCATTTTATCAAAGTCTTCTAAATCTGCACTTTCTGGAATCTCTACGTTTGCAATCTCTGCAATTAATTTATCAGCTCTAAATGTCAGTCCACATTTCTTACACTTTATGATTGGATCTGCAAAATTTCCTAGATGACCTGATGCCTCAAAGACTGACTTTGACATTATCTGTGAGCCGTCAATTTCAAGCATTCTGTCTCTTCTTACTAATTCTCTTCTCCACAATTCAAGGAACTTGTTTTTCACACTTACGCCTGTTGGGCCATATTCCCAAAAACCTGCTTGTGCATCGCCATATACCTCACAACTTGGAAAATAAAACGCTCTTTCAAGTGCAAGCTTCATGACGCTTTCGTAATTCATACTACAACTCTAAAACAATCATGGAATAAATGCGTAATTACTCACGCAAGTGACTTTGCCTTTCTAATGTTCTCAAAGTCATCTCTTATGTCATCTATAGGTGTCTCTAATACGATTGGAATCTTATTCTCATTCATCATCTTTATCATCTCTGATAGCCCTTCATTTCCAATTTCTCCTAATCCAATGTGATTATGTCTGTCCAAATTGGAATTTAACTCTCCCTTGGAATCATTAAGATGTAAAATTTTCAAATTTTCTATTCCAACTGTCTCATCAAACTCCTTCATTGTTTTTTTTGCTGCCTCTTTTGTTCTCAAGTCATATCCTGCAACAAATGCATGGCATGTATCTAAGCAAACACCAAATTTTTTTGAGGGTTTGCATTTTGAAAAAATCTCTGCTAATTGTTTAAAATCAGAACCAACAGAATTCTTTTGTCCTGCTGTGTTCTCAAGTAAAATCATTACATCAGCCTTTGTCTTTGCAACTTCATTTAGTGCGTTTGTAAGTCTCTTTATTCCATTTTCTTCACCGGAGCCTTTGTGACTTCCAAGATGAGTTACAAGATACGGAATTCCAAGCTTGTCACATCTTTCCACTTCTTTAATCATTGATTTGATTGATTTTTCATATCCTTCATCTTCTGGTGTTGAAAGATTTGGTAAATATGGCATGTGAGCACAAGTTGCCATTCTGTCAATATCGGAATCTGATAATTTTTCTTTAAACTTTTCAGCATCATTAGGATCCACATCTTTTGCAAACCAACTTCGTGGGTTTCTGGTAAATATCTGAAACGCTGAGCACTCTCTTTCAACTGCATTATCTACTGATCTGTCTAAAGAGCCAGATATGGATACATGGGCACCAATCTGCATATTATTTCTACAATTCATTATAATTTAAACTAGAGATCTACTGGAAATACTAATTTTTTAATTGCAATTTTTAAACTAAGTTGGTGCACTATTGTTATGGTTAATCTTGGAAATGATGAGATCGTAAAGTATCCGTTTCTAGCAGAAGCAGGGAAATATCTAAGTGATAAAGGATTTTCACTAGAACAATTTGGAACTGATCCCGATCTAAAAAAAATTGTTGAGAATGCCTTTGAAAGAATCATTACTGCATCAGAAGGACGAATTTTTAAATCTGATTTTTCATCTAATAACTCTGCATTACCTCTGGAGATTTTTTCATTTTTAATTGCTGTAATCTTGCTAAAACTCTCTGGCATGAACACACTGATACGAAGATTTTCTCTGGCAGAGGCTCGTCGTGCAGAAAAATTTCTAGAAAAGGATCTGATGAATTATCAAGATGCTACAAAAACCAAATTTTCTCTACAAATACTTGAAGAATTATTTTCTATGACTGTAGAAAAAACAGACAAAGGATTTACAATTCTTGTTCGTGATTATCTCAAACATTCTATTAATTTCTATGAAAGAGAATGGAAATTAATTAACAGAAAAGTTGTAAATGGAAAAGTTTACCTTACCCCACATGAAACTGTAAGATTGGTAAGAAAAGAACTAGACAGACATATCTATACAAAAATCAACTCTTCGTCTTCACCTGATATGATAATTGGCTTTGAGACTTATGTTGATAAACTAAAACAACTTGCAAAAAAGTTTGAGGTGAAGACAGTAGAGTCAAAAGAATTTCCTCCTTGTATAAAACATGCAATAGAAGTTTTAGAAAAAGGAGAAAACCTGCCTCATTCTGGAAGATTTATGCTTGCTACTTTTCTATTAAACAAAGGTCAAACAGTGGAACAAATTGCACCATTATTCAAAAATGCACCTGACTATAATCCAAAAGTTACAATTTATCAGCTAAATCAACTCTCTGGTGTATCTGGAACTACAGAATACAAATGTCCATCATGTGAAAAGGTGAAGAGTCAAAATCTTTGTTTTCCTGTTCCTGCATGTGATACAATAATCAATCCTCTTCAGTTTGGGAGAAAGAGAGTATGAATGCAAAGGATGTAACATTTCTTGAAGATACATTCAAAAAATTTTATTTTGAACACTTTGATCTCCTACATGTTCCTGATAACCCAAACCAACGAGAGTTTGGTTACCAGAAATTTAATGGAGGAATGAATAGACACATTTCACTCAAATCTGATAAAGATCTTCACCTACTTTTAATGCAAAACAAACCTTCTGATGTTTACTGCTCTAATGCACGATATATGTTTCCTAATCTGCCGATGGCTGAAAAAGATTGGCAAAACGCTGAGATAATCTTTGATATTGATGCTAAGGATCTAAGAAAGGAACATCCTAAAGATAATACGTTAATCAAATGCTCTGATTGTAATGAAATTTCTTCATTGAATGAATCATGCCCAAACTGCCAATCAACAAAACTTTCCTTTACGACACTTACCTGCAATGACTGTATCAAATCAACAAAAGACGAGGTAGTCAAACTAAAACAAATTCTTACAGATGACTTGGGAATTGACCAACAAAACATTAAGATATTTTTTTCTGGAAATGAGGGATTTCATATCTATGTCTCAAAATCTGAATATGATGATGTAGGCTCGAAGGAAAGAGCAGAGATTGCTGATTACATTATGTTTCGTGGAAGTATACCTGAAACATTTGGATTTAGAAAATTTAACATGAACAAATCATCTCTTCCAAAATTTGAGGATGATGGTTGGGGTGGAAGACTTGCAAAGCACTTGTACGGAACAAAATCAAACCGTCCAAAAATTTTACAAGAAGTACTCTCTGGCGGTTATACACTATTTCAAAAAAGACTAGAAGATTTTAGAGATTCAATTGGAATTAAGATTGATCCAAATGTAACACAAGATATTCACAGAATTTTTAGATTGCCTGGATCTATTAACAGTAAAAGTGGTCTTACGAAAATTTTCGTAGAGGACTTGAAAAAGTTTGATCCATACGTTGATGCTTGCTTTATTGATGATGAAGAAGTTGAAGTTGTGACAAATTGTCCGATCGAGTTTTCATTAAAGAAGAAAAAATTTGGACCGTTTAACAATGAACAAGTATCTGTTCCAAAGTTTGCAGCAGTCTATATGATGTGCAAAGGTATCGCATCAAGCGTATAATCGTACATTTTTTTGCAATTCTACTAATAAGGTATTAATTAAATGAAAAAACAAGTTTTTTCATCTTGTATAGCGCTAAAAACGAAGGTGGTAGTCAGCAACCACCAGATGCTGGTAAATTTATCAAACTTGGTATTATTGCAATAATTGTAGTTGTAATCTTTGCATTGGCAGGAAACCAAGCAGTAGTTTTGTCAATGAATATAACAGAATTTGCTGATGTATTTACAAAACCACTAATGTTCTCACTGATAGGTGGAGTCACTCTTGCAAGTATAGCACTACTTCGAGTCAACATAGTAAACAGATCATCAATTTTCTGGTTTGCCATAACCAGCGCAATTAATATGATGAATCGTGGTCCACAAGATCAGGTTCAACAAACAATTCCAAATTTTTCAGAATTCAAATTATCTGGAGGACACTTTGCACTTTGGCAAATAACAAAGATTCTACTCTTTGGTGCATTCTTTGCAAACCTCATGTTTGGATTTGGTTTATTGTATATGGTAGAAGGAAATGAACTGGGAATTGAAAACATTACAACATTATTCTCACTTCCATTTGTAACTCCACCAAATGATCCAACATTTGCAATGGACAATGTTACTCCGATGATTCCTTCACTTCTAGTTATAATTCCTCCAATCATTGGCGCAATCGGGCTTCGTTTAATCCTCTTTGTAGGAATTCATTATGTAATCAAAGTGATAACACTTTACTTCCATGATACAAAGGAAGGAAAACCAAGATACCTAAACTACATGGCAACAATTGAGGCAATAATTGGAATAGGAATAGTCTGGGCTGCCTTTAACATGTTTTTCACAGATACTATTGACTATAACACAAGATACGCAATTGGTGGGACCTTTGTTGTAGGATTTGCAGCAATTGCATTTTCAATTTTTGACAGAATGCGTGCACGTGTCCTAACACACATGTTCAAGCGTGATGTATACATCCGAGTTGCAGCAATAATTGCCATTGCGTTAATTGTAGGAATTGCAATGGGTGTAAACAACAGTGTTGCAGACGCAAAAAAGATAGAATACCTTGGACCATATACAGCACAACAAATTGGTGTAAATCGTCATCTTGCAGAACTTGATCTGATTAATGAAAATACTCATGAAGTACAAATTACATCAGTTAATCCAAATCTAATTAATTCTTACATTGATGAAAATGAAGATGTACTAAGTAAGATTCGTGTGTGGGACTGGAATGCTGCATTTGCAAAACTAAAACCAGAGATTGGTCTTATTCCTTATGTAGACTTTGAAGATAATGATATTCTAAGATTTGATGATAAACTTTACTGGACTGCATCAATGAAACCAATACTTCCTTCATCTGTAAGTCTTGAAAACCAATGGTACAATGAGCATCTCGTATACACGCACGTACCTGATGGATTTCTAACCCTAGAAGCAACTGAAGGAAAAATTGTTGATAGTTCTGAATTATTCCAACAAAGAGCAATCTACTATGGTGAAGGTGGATTACTTGATGATACATGGTCTGGATATCCAGTAAATCGTGATGCAAGTGCAGAACTTAACGGCGCAAAATATGATGGAGCCGGAGGAGTTGATGTAGCACCACCACTTTCATGGATCTTTGAGCCAAACTTTATCCTCTCATATCCTGGAGAATCACTTCACATTATGAGATACAAAGATGTCAACGAAAGAATGCAGACACTTTATCCTTATTTCTTGTATAACATGTTTGGAAAAGAACTTGATTCCTATCCGGTAACAGATGGAAAGAACACATACTGGCTTGTTCCATTAATAGTTGGATTTGATACAAGAGACGTTCCATACTCTGCAGGAAATCCATATCTTAGATTAGCAGGATATGCGCTTGTTGATACGTACGATGGCAGTATTGATCTGATAAAAAGTGGCGATGACTTTTTCTCAAACATGATGATGTCGCAATATGAAGATCAGATAATTCCAGCACCTGCATGGCTAGAAGAACAAATTCGTTATCCAGAGGAATTATTCAACTGGAAAACAGAGATGTACAACATTTACCATGTAACTGATGTTGAGACATTCATCCAAGCAAACGAGTTTTATGAAATTCCTAGAGGACTTGATACATATTACATTCAAGCAAAACCACCTGGATTTACAGAAACTGAGTTCATCGGACTCTTATCGTTAGAACTTCGTGGTTCCCAAGGACGTAACTTGGCAGGATACATGATTGTAGAAAATGATATGGATAAACTTGGTAAGATGACATTCTATGAAGTTCCATTAGACTCTGAAACAAAACTTTTGGGACCAACATCTGTTAGAGAAGCACTTGATCGTGATCCTGACTTTGCACAACTCAAAACACTGTTAAGAAATCCTAGAATTGGTGATAACATTTTGTACCGTGTAGGAGATCAAGATACTTACTTTATTCCAGTATATACTGCAGGAGCTGGTGGTTCGGTAGCACAATTGGGTACAATTGCTGCAGTTGGTGCAGGATTTACAGGAGAATATTATGTTGGTCTAGGTGAAACACAAGAAGAAGCATTTGAAGCATATTTGCAAAAGCTATCTGGTGTTGTTTCTACAAGTAAAACTGGTGAAACTATAATACAATTAGACAAAGATGAAAGATTTGAAAAAATTATGGAAATGATAAGCACTAGTGGTTTGACAATTACAAAACCAACTGCAATTCAAATTCCACTATCATTTGAAGAAGGTGAAATCGTATTCTTTAATGAATCTGATAAAGATGCAACTGAGGAAATGATTAATGAGTTCATTGGCAAGTATGCTATAGGAACATCTAGAGTATTGATGTGGGAAGAAGATACATCTCTCTACTTTGGAGTAATTAATACTGTAGATGGAATTGCTGAAATTCACTACATCAAAATTCAGATTGGAAAAGACTAATCGTGCTACTCTTAGTAGATAATGGTTCTGTCTTTACAAAAGATATAGCTAACACACTTTCTGAATCTGATGTAATCTTTGAAAAAAAATCATTCGATGAGATTAACCCAGACGAAATTGCAAAATTTGACTCATACATTTTGTCTGGTCGACGTCACAATGACTCTAAAATGAATGCAAAAAACTCGAAGATTGTTTTACATGCAGTAAATGAGAAAAAGAAACTTCTAGGAATCTGTTATGGTGCAGAAATCTTAGCTCTTGCACTAGGAGGAACAATTCGGAAATCTTCTACGATAAGAGGCGAACAAGAGATTACTTGTAATGAAAATTCACTTTGCATAGGAAATGATATTGTCTTTGAGAGTCATTCATATGAAATCTCAAAACTTGGCAACTCATTGAACTGCATAGCAGAGTCTGGAAACTGTAAAAATGAGATTATTAAACACAAAGAACTGTCAATTTATGGCACGCAATTCCATCCAGAGATGACCAAAGATGGTCAAGTAATGATCAAGAAATTTACAAAACTTTGATGATATTAATAATGATTAATTGAGTGATTTTGTATGGAAGACGACTCTGAACATGAACTAATCTTACCTCCGATTTCAGACAGTGACAACATTTGTCTGCCACTCTCAGTAAATGCGGTAGCAAAATACTGGAACATTGATCTTCCAATGACTGAAGCAAACAAGATTGCATCAAAATATGCTGGAATGAATGGAAGCATATTGATTGAGGGAATTAATCTTGCAGAACGACACGGACTTTCCAGTTTAATCTTACACTCAAGCATTACAGAATTAAAACAAGTAATTGACATGGGGATTCCTCCAATTGTCATCTTGCCTGGATTACATGATGTTGTTCAGCACGCATCAATCATTTCTGGTTATGACGACAAAGAAAAGACAATATTTCATTATGTTCCCGAACAAAAGCCATCTGATGAAGGCATTCAGGTTGGCGTAATTCCAGAAAAAAGATTTGAAAAACTCTGGTCTGAAGATGGTTACTTGATGGTTTTGTTAGGCCCCACTGACATCATTTCTACACTCAAATCTGATGAGAATAAGACAAAATCAAATAGGCTTTGTTTTGAATCTGAAAGACTAGCTATACAAAAACAAACACAAGAGACTATTAATTCTCTAGAAAAAGCCATACAACTCAATCCAGACAATTCAACTGCATTGTGTCTATTAGGAGGCGTACTAAACGAGCAAAACAATTCTGAATGTGTCTCATTCTATGAAAAAAGTCTAGAGAAAAATGCAAACTGTTATCTGGCTTTTCGTGGTCTTGGAAATTTTTACCTAAAGAATCAGCAGTTTGATAAATCTGAGAAAAACTATACTTATGCAATTGAAATTAACGAAAATAGATTTGGCCCTATCTACAAAAATCGTGGATATGTAAGACAACAGCAAAACAAGATGGATGAAGCAAAACAGGACTATGAAAATTACATCAAATTTACCCCCAAGGCAAAAGACCGTGGAATGATTGAACGTGCATTAAATGAAATGTAATGCGGAGTGCGGGATTCGAACACGCGACCTTCAGCTTGGGAAGATGACGTCATAACCAGACTAAACTAACTCCGCATAAGGAGAATTAGGCAAAACCTAGTAAAAATCCTCATCTAAAATAGTCATGTTGTATGATTAAATCATGCAGTGCATACCTACTCGATAAATGGCATTCTGTTGAAATATCTACATGTCACTACATAATGCACGAGGAAAACTTTTGATCTGTTTTGAATGTGGAGAGATAACACAAGGATGTGTATGTAATGATTACATGTTAGCAAAAAAACACTTCAAGTATTTTGGCAAGTGTCCCGAAGAATAATCACCTAGATCAGAATTATATACTGTAATTAGCTACTTAGTTTATGCTTGATGCGAGATGTCCTGAATGTGAAAATGTAGCTAAAGTCAACGACGACGTTACCAAAGTTACATGTCCTCATTGTAAATTTGAAGTATCATATGAAAAATATCTGGAAATTATGAAAGACCAGGCACTTAACATGGCAGCAGATTATATTCCTGACAGACCTGGTTTTTGATTACCAAACTGATCCCTTATCTGAACAATCCATGTGCGATCCACATCTAGGACATATGAGATGACAGGCCTGTACGTCGAGCATCTTTTCATTACATTTGGGACACTCGACTTTTTCTTTCATGTATAATTTAAGATAAAATTGAATTAAAGATTTTTTACAAACTAAAATTGTCCAAACGTTAATTAGTAGTTCACAAATTTTTGAGATCGCAATGGCTAATTTCAAACTAACCGTTTCAGATATCAAAGGCAAATCTATCACCAAAGAACTCAAAGAAGGTGATGCAAATCCACTCATGGGTCTTGTAATTGGTGCTGAAACTGATGCAGCAATTGTGGGATTAGCAGGTAAATTGAAAATTACTGGCGGAAGCGACAAATCTGGCGTTCCAATGAGAGGAGACCTACATGGAATGGCAAGAAAACGTGTCTTACTATCAAAAGGAATTGGACTACAAGATACTGAACGTGGATTGAGAAAAAGAAAACTTATCCGAGGCAATACTGTTTCTGATGAAATCTTCCAAGTAAATTGCAAATATGATGGAGAAATTAAAGATGAGGCACCTCCAGCAGAGACAGAAGCTGCAGCAGAAGATGTGCCTAAAAAAGAAGCTAAGAAAGAATAATAATTATTTTACTTTGAATTAATAATAAAATCAGTCATGCATTGACTGTCGTAGGCGATGTTGACCCATTCCAATTTTCTTGTGTCCTTGTTTGATTAATTCCATAGCACATTTTATTGATTCTTCGTATGTATGCTCTGAAAGTTTTTTTTCGCACAAATTACAAATAGGGTCTGTCATATTTTGTTACAAACATTATAAGAAAAAAGGGTTACTAATCCCCCAATTATCATTGTAAAATGTCCAATATGCAAATTATACTATGAATAAATTACAGGATCCTTTTTTATAGTAATTATCAAACGATTTGGTATGACAAGATTTGCTGGAAAATTAGCAGCCTTAATGTTAATTGGTGTACTAGTTACATCCGTAGCAGCAACTCCAGCATTTGCTGATTGGGATAGAACAAATTATCCTGCAATACAAGGAACAATCCCTATTGCAGATGGTCAAGATTTCGCAGAGCTGAGTAACATTTCTCTAGTTGATGCAATGTCAACAGCAGAAAATGCTGTACCTGATAGTAAAGCCATTTACGGAAAACTTTCTGTAATTAACGGTTATCTTGTGTACAAAATTGTAATGATGGATGAGAATAGAGGTCACAACAAAGTTCTAGTTGATGCTGGAACAGGAGAACAACTCTACGTATCTGATGTTAAATCAAAGGATTCTTACAAAAACAAACGTAATTTTGATAAAAAATATGATAAAAAATACAACAAAAAAATGAAAGATTATTTCAAAGGAATGACTCCTGAACAAGTTACCGAAAAGAAAAAACAATTCAAAGAAATGGGTGATGCTTGGAAATCTATTTCACTTCAAGACCGGGCAGCAATGATAATCCATTTCATGCAAATTAAGATGCAATGGGATACAATGTCTGATGAACAAAAAGAGCTAAAGAAACAAGAGATGAAACAACAATGGAAAGAATTCTTACCATTATCTCCTGAAGAAAAGAAACAAAAACTTGAAGATTATGTAAAATCTTTGAAAAACTAATCTGAATACTGTTTTATCTTTACAAGCGCATTTTTAATTGGTTCCAAATCTCTTACAGCCTCTTGTAAATCTCCCAATAATTGCATAAAGTATTCTTTTCCTGTATCTTGTGCCTTCTCAATGTCTGCTTTTCGACACTCTAGTGCCTTTTCTAAAATATCCAAGTCCTGCTCTAACGACTGCGCAGGTAGTGAATCTTGTAACATTTGTTCAACTCTCTCCTTTGTCTCGTCAATCATTGGAATTCTTTTTTGGGCCTGTGATTGTAAAACTGGAGCAAACATCGCAGCTGCCTCTTTTAGTTCTGGACTTGCATGTATTGTTTGTAATCGTTTTTTATAATGTACCAATGATTTCAAAACGATCTCGTATCCACCTTCATCTTTTAGGAATATTCCTCCCATCCAAACTGACATAATTCGATCATTTTCTATATCATTAAATCTCTTTATGAAAGTAAGAACGAATTATGTAAAACTGAGATATAAACATGAACGTCATTCATCAACTATCAAACTTAAATATTATTTTCAACTAAACGATGTCGATGATTACGTCATCAACAGAATAAAATCGTGTGGCACTGCGGAACTGATGATGTATACTGTGTTTAGACGCAGTAAGAGAGGAATTCTCTCAATGTTCTGCCAAGTGTCACACCCATTAATTACAAACTTTTATGCAATTATCATGTATAGTATGGCATGATGTATGAAGGCAAATGTCCTTTCTTCAAAGTGATTGATGAATTTCTTTCAAGATACATCCCTGAAGACAAGGCAAAAGGTGATAAGGCTTAAACATTCTGAGAAGCCAACATCCTCCGTTGTGGCTTCTCTCAACTTCATGTTTGTCAAACATGTATGAAAATCATAGATCATTTTTATCTATTACAGATGCGTATTAGACACCATGATGTGGGAAAATGTTACTCCATTTCAGGTAGACAAGCTTTGGTCGCAAGTAGTTCATTATTACATAAACAAGAAGAAAATGTCAAAAGAAGAGGCAAACAAAATTGCTGCAGCCATAGTAAAAAAAGAGATTGAAAAAAACACCTGTCAAAACATCACATGCAGACACTTGAAATCAAAGCACATTGCACATCTAAAACAGTGTCTAGTCGACACTTGCCCATGCTCTAAATTTGTGAAAAAAGAAAATTAGACTAAGTTTTTAGAATCATTTTACTCTGAGTACTAAAATTTTATTCTTATCTAGAAGATATTTTTCACTCTTTGGTAACTAGCTCAACTCAAAACTAATAAGCTAATTATTAGCTTTTTGTCCATGTAGTGCATTGTCACAAAAATCTACATTTTCCAAATTAAAACATATGAAAATTTTATTATTTGTTGTAGGAATTGCTGCAGTTCTTGCTCTATTAGATGTAGTAGAATTTTACATGCCAATGGAATTTGAAGACATATCTGTAAATAGACATTCATTGTACGTTCATTTTGATCCTGTTTGGGATAGTTATCCATCAAATATTGTATTTGATATCACATCAACATGGAACAAATCAAATGCTGTATTAGATGAATCACAAAGATTTATTCCATTTGACGAAACTATTCCAGATAATTATGGCACAAATGAGCTAGATTCTATGCATGACAAGTCTTTTGTCCGTTTATCTCACCAAAATAATCAATGTCAATATAATTTTCAACCACATCATTATCGTTCTACAGTTGATGTGATAAGACAAAACATTGAGGTTGCTATGGGTCTACAACTAACAACTGATCCTTACAATATTCAATTTCCAAATGTAAAAAATACTTTGTATTCTGATGCGCAACAAGAATCAAAATTGCCTGATGCATTTGCACATTTTATTCCAATTTGTATGATTAACGATGTATCTAATTTTGATTATAGTGTTAGAATTGATGATAAAACAATAGGAGTGAATCTATACTTTGTTCCATCTATTTCTGAATATGAGAGCTATAAACAAACTGGAACCTTCTTTTATTATACTGAACCTGGATGTTTTGCAAAAAATCTAACTAGTCATTCAGGAACATGTCCCAACGTCACACAAGAGAGTGGAATAATGATTATCATACCTGATGATATCAGTCGTTCTTTTGCAAAAACAACTCTAAATATTTACGAGCAAAAAAATTAATTATATTTTTCCTGTAGTCTCTTCCACTCATCATTTGCCCATGAAAGTTCTGCAAGTTTTCTTGGTTTTACGTCTGAAACATAATTCCAATACTTTGATTTTTTTACAAACTGCTGTTTCTCCCACTGTGCGTTTCTCCCAGCATTTGGTGCATCATTTACATTTGCTAAAATGTCGGCAATTTTGACAAGTTTTGCTTTTGCACTGGAAGTTTTAAGATCTTTCACATATTTCACTTCTCTTTGTTTTTTTGCTAAGCGATTATCTTTTGTAACTGATACCACAATTTCTGCAATATTTTTCCCAAATCTGTCTTTTATGGAATCATAGTCTGTATCTGTATCTTCTATTGTATCGTGTAGCCACGCAGCACAAATTATCTCCTCATCTGTAACCTTCATTTTTTTCAAGTTTCGTACCACATCTTTTAGATGTGAAAATGTTGTTGTCTTGCCATTTTTTCGTAACTGACCTAAATGTTTCCTTTTAGCAAAACTTCTAGCCTGTGTGATATCTGACACACATCTATTATACAAAAATGAGTTAAAAAATCATCTATATTGTATTGTTCAAAATAATATTCATGGGCAATATGCTAAAGGCACTATCTATGATACTAGTTTCTGTAATTGGTATTGGAATTGTTGCACTTGCCATTTATGTTGAACCACCTAAAACTTCGATTAACTGTGATGATCAAATCTGCACTACTGGAATAATTGCCCAAGTAGTAGACGGCGACACTGTAAAATTCCTTTCAGATGATGGTGAAGAGATTAGAATTAGACTTGCACTTGTTAATGCAGCAGAGCTTACAGAACTTGGTGGTGAAGAAGCAAAGGTCTTTGCAGAATCACAATGTTCTGCTGGAAGTGAATCTGTATTCATACTAGACAGAGGACAAAAGCCATCATTTGACAGACAAATCGGCCTCGTATTTTGTAGCGAAACGTCCCTAAACGAATTGCTTTTGGAAAATGATCACGCTGAACTTGATCCTCGATTCTGTGGAAGAAGTGAGTTTGGTGGTATGGATTGGGCTGTAAAGTATGGCTGTGAATAACTAGCCCAAAAATTCCTTGAAGGAACTTGGAAAAATTATATCGTGATATGCATGTGGCACCATCTTTCTATTCATTATTAGCAGTTCATGTGCTGCAGAATCTAGGACATATGTATCAGCCCAGTCGCCATAATCCCTAATTGACCTTCCAAAGCCCTGCAACAATTTCATAATTGCTTGTGCCTTGTACCACAATGGATATTTTTCCATCTTTATCTTTGTTCTAGTCTCTGACAGCATTGGATATGGTGCCTTTGCAACAATTTGAAATCTTGACAAGTCTTCTTTTAGATCTACACCTTCCCACAATGACGATGAAAGTAAAACTCCATTTTCACTCTCTGCGTGTTCTTGTACAACTTGATCTTGCGTTTTTCCATTTGCGTTAAAGCTGTGGCAAATTCTAATTCTTCTTTTGTTTTCTTGAGAAAGATTTTCTAAAATTTCAAAACATCTTGACTTGGATGACGTCAAGACCAATCCTTTCTTATCAGAATACTTTGTCATTATCTCATCAATTTTTTTAATTACTAGTAATTCATCGTCTCGTGTTGAATTGTAACTTAGTCTTTTAACATTTGAAAACTCTACTTTTCTATTTTCTATTGGAAATGGTGAAATTTGTGTATCCACAATCTCTACCGTACCTGGGTCAAATCCTGTATTTTCACAAAAACTTTCCTTATCTATTGTTGCAGACATGAAAATTTGAACTGGATGTTCAAAAAATGTACTGACATATTTTGAAATATCAAGAGGTTTTACAGAAAGTGATCTAAATTTTCCACCCTCATCAAAATATGGTTTATTTAAGATGAAATTTTGCTTATTTGAATAAATTTCAGAACGTGCTTCGGCATATTTTTTATATTTATTTTCTAGAGTTTGAACCACTTCATAATCTGGATTTTGAGCAAAAGCGCTACTATCCTCCAAATTACTAATCTGTCTTGCATAAGATTCAGACAATCCATCGGATAATTTCATTACATCATCGATATCTTCTAAATCATAATTTTCTACATCAATCTTACATTCATTCAAATTTCTCTCGTAAATATCGATTCCAACGAACTGAATTATTTGATCTTCAATTCTATGTGCTTCATCAAATATTGCAACTTTTTTATTTAGATATTGGGCATATTTTTCTTTTTGATACTTCATCATTTGAAAGTAAGAAGCGTAATTCCATATGGAATGTGAAGAAATCAAACTTTGATATTTTTGTAAATAGTATAAGCAGTCATCTGATTTTATTTTTCCTTCTGCAACGTCGGTAAGTTTTGGTTTGTATTTACATTCTTTTTTTGTTTTTTTATCAAAACATGTACCCATATCACAGGTCCATTTGTTTTGTACAGCAAAATCTCTCTCTGTCAAATCTATTCCATGTTTCTCCATCATTCTATGACATGCAAAATTTGGCATTCCTTTGTTTGGCTTAAACCATGGCATATCTTTGGTGTATTGATCTTGCAAATGCTTTGATGCTGTTACAACAAATGAACTTCCAAAATATCCTGCAACACTTGCAGCAATGAGTGATTTTCCAATTCCTGTTGGAGCTGAAAGTAAGACAACTTTAACACCTGAATCAATCTTTTCTTGAATCTCTTTTATCAATTTTTCCTGAAGTGGTCTTGGGGCAAATTCTTTTGGAAAAGATTTGAGAATTGTACTTTGTGAAGACATGTATAAAAAAAATTTCTAAATTACTAAAGTTAAATCTATTTCAGCTATCTTGATTAACCGTTTGTGAATAATACTGACTGTGATTACCGATACATCCATCCTAAAATCATTAAATGACTATATCTCGAGGAGAATTCAAGAAATACCTCTAGAGATCAAAGAAACATACCTAGAAACAAAAAAAGTTTGGAAATGTGAAAATGAACTTGATTTTCTTTATGGATACTATGTAGGAAAAATTGAAGAGGCTACATTACATTATTTGTTAAAGGCTACTCGCGCATCAGCTGGTGGTTATGTAGATACATTTGAAATAAGAGGAATAATTGAAGAACATCGAGATGCATTGTATAATGCAATAAAGAAGGCATTGAATTGATTATTCCGTTCAGTTTAATTTTTAAAAAGAATTTTTAGTCTTTTTGTAGTTTTGAATGGAATGTGGCAGGTAGCTGGTGGACACGGTCAGATTGATCATGATTCAGCTATATCACAAATGTTAGAGTATAATGAAAATGGATTCAATACTTGGGACATGGCCAACATCTATGGACCAGCTGAATCATTTTATGGTGATTTTAGAATTCTCTAATCTGTTTTAGTAATTCTTTATCCATATGCATGATATTTTCAGGATAACAATTTAACATCCACCCATTATCAATTTTTGAAAAATTCATATCATTACATAATACATCATATTCATCAGAACTATTGTCAAATTCCCAATCAAATCCATTTCTTATAGTTATTTCGGGATAATTATGTCCACGTATCAAAGATATAGTGCGTGACTCTTCATCAAAACTAATCTCTGCATAAAGTGCATTTGGATACAAGTAAACTACATTGGGATGAGATGTTATAGCATTAAATTCTTCGGATGTAACATATTCATTATGTAATAAAATAATTTTTTCATATTTTAATAAAATATCTGGATTTTTATGAACATCAATATCTGTTATTATATCATACCCTAATAACCAAAGTACATTTGCACCAGAACCACTAGATACAAAATTTATGTCGTACGGAGTAGAAATTTTCACAGAAAGACAATCATCATCTCTAAACAAAACCCCGTGAAATTCTTGATCACATTCTCCACGAAAATATGTGTAAAACCCAGGTTCAGAATATGCAGCTGCAGTAAATATAGGATAAATTACTGCAGCGTTTGATATATTGTGAATTTCCTCATAAATTTCATAATTTTTAGGTTCAAGTTCAAGTACCCAACTTGAATAACTTTTCATCCCTTCAGAATCAATTGTATACGCATCCTCATTAACATATACTTGGAAAAGTGATGTTGTGTTTAACCGAGTTAATACAGTTTTAGATTGCAAAATACCCGCATCATCAGTTTTAATTATTTTTACAGGATCAGATTGTATTTCCTCAGATTGTATTTCCTCAGATTGTATTTCCTCAGATTGATAACTCAGAAATAAAACTGAACCTATAGAACCAAATAAAAATATCATAACAACCACAATTATTTTTTGATTCATTCAGAAAGTTTAGTTTTAATCAATTCAAGTGTTTTGGCTGGGTCTGCCTTTCCTTTTGTTTTCTGCATAACTTTTCCTACAAGAAAATTTACAGTTTCAGGTCTCTCTTTTGCATCAATTACCGCCTGTTTTTCCTCATCAAAAATTTGAGAAATTATAATATCTATCTCAGATGAATCTGAAACCTGTCCTAAATCCATTTCTTGCAATACATCTTTTGTATTAGATAGACCTGCAGTTGCAGGTACAATAATTGGCTCACGACTAGGATTATCAGATCACATTACACAAAATACCAAAACCTTCTCTCTAAAACTACAAAACGATGACTATGAGAAGATTAAATCAGTTACATCAAAAGCAAATGATCTTTTTGCATCAATTGGCGATTGTGGTGGAGAGTATAGGTAATCATTCATTTACCTACAATTTTTTAATAAATCAATGAAGTTTTGCCCAAAATGTGATGATAGGATGACTGGAGATTTATGCACCACATGTGACAAAAAGAAACTTCCTGAAAGAATAAAATTTTCAGATTATTCAAATCAAAAAATTAACAGTTGTGATAAAGGGTGTAGTGCCAAAATTTACTTTGATGAGGATTTTAAAACAGAGGAGGGGAAATTTATCCCAATTGACAAAAACACCGGTCGTCCTCACAAATGTAAAAGAATTCCAGTACGTAAAAAATTAAAGTAGAAATGTTTAACTAAAATTACGATAATTTTTTTTATGGGATTAACAGAAGCAGATGCCAAGGCTTTGGTTAGTGAAGGAATTCTCTCGGCAGATTATGATGAGCATAAAGAGGCAATCGAGTTTTATGATAAGGCTCTAAAAATTGTAGAAACTGCAGAAATTTATCTAAACAAGGGAATCTCTCTTGTAGAACTAGAACAATATGACGATGCAGTGGCATCTTATGATAAAGCCGCTGCACTTGATGCAAACGATTCTCTAATTTGGTACAACCGTGGTGTTGCACTAACCCAAATGGAACGATACGATGATGCAATACTTAGTTATGAAAAAGCAATTGAAGTATCACCTGGGTATGCAGATGCATGGTACAACAAAGGTGAATTGCTAAAGCATACGGGGCTAGAAGATGAGGCAAGTGTATGTTTTGACAAAGTCAAAGAGTTAGAAGGAGAATAATTTCTCCTTTACAAAAATTACTATGCTTCATAATTCGGCAAACTCATCACTGTTTTTGAGGAATCAATCAGAGAGAACCTCGTCTAATTTATAATCATCAGCATTAATTCAATAACCTTTAGCTATTTAGAATCATTTATTGAAAATAGAATAAATCCTGAAAAGACAACATTTGTCATCTCTTCAGGCAGAGAAATTAATCTCCTGTTGGCGTGCAAACCAATAGAAATTATCAATTTTGATTCAAACTAAAACCTTTCTAACAGACAACAATGAAATACTCTTTTGAACAATAGTCTGTATGGTATATGCTTGGATTATCCCAATCTCAATAGTTGCAATTTTAGGCATATCTGGTTATCTGGTGTACAGATTTGTTATTTTTGATATCTTGGCAAATAGTTCAGTCAATAGTACCTTGAGACGGTATAACATCAAAAAAACACAGTTTGAGATTATCAAAGAGTTTAATGAAAATAAAGGTGAGAACCTATCTGATGCAGAAATTAATCGCTTAGCAAAACGCTATCGTCGAGAAGAACCTGATCAATTTTTATCAATGTATGATAATTTACGAGATAAACCTAAGAACTAAGGTCTTTTGTTTTCTGTTGGAATTTCAATAAATGGAGTTGCTCCATCACCGCCAGTAACTAGCGGTAGTATTCCATCCCATTTCTGAATCTTGAGCCATTCTAGATAGTATGGGTTGTTTGCAAGTGCTTGGTTAATTATGTTAATTGCTTCTGCTTCACCTCTTGCTTCAGCAATATTTGCTTCTGCAATACCAAATGATTGTGCTTCAAACTGTCTTGCTTCTACCTCAATTCTCACCAAATCATTTTCTGCTTTTAGTGCGCGTTGTTCTGCCTCTACTTTAGATTCAATTGCTTGTGCAAATAATACTGAGAACTGGAAATCTGTAATTGATACAATTTCAGTTGAAATGTTAAAGTCAGCGAGACGTGCAGAAATCTCATTTTGAATATCTTGTTTTACTAGCGGTCTTTTTGTGATTAACTCTTCAGCGTTATAATTAGCAGTTACCTGTTTTACAACCTCTTCTACAGTTGGTTGAATGATACGATTCTCATAGTCTAAACCAACTTCTTTGTACAGATAGTTAACACGAGTTGGGTCTGGATGATAGTTTACTGTAATCTCAGTTGACACTGTCTGCAAGTCCTGTGATGCCGACGTTGTCGCCTTTGTATATTTTAGGGTACGAACCTCAAGTGGAACAACCGAATCTTGGAACGGAACTATAAAATGCAGTCCTTCCTCTAGTGGAGGATCAACTAAATCTACGGCGTTCCAGTGAAGTAATACTCCTCTAAATCCTGCATCTACAATTGATACTGCAGAACCAACCATAACTCCAATTATAATTAAAACAATAATTCCTAAGATTACTAATTTAGCCGCTCCCACATTGATATCTGGTCGTCGATTTTGATATTTAGACAATGTATTGAATGGCATTTTACTCTAAATATAGTATGCGAAGTTTTCAGGCTCGTAGAAATTCTTAATTTGATTCGAATGAATGGTTTGGTATGTTTTGTGAAAAATGTGGCATAAAAATGGCTGAAAACGGAAATTATTGTTTATCGTGTGGTACTACGGCAAAAAAGACTCTTTCTTGGTGGAATAGATTATCACTACCAAAAAAAATTGTAATAGGATTTGTTGTTGGGTTTATTGCATTTCAGGGATTAAATTTTGTTATTGCTTATTTCATGGAACTGACAGATAGCATCAATGGGTGATCATACATGAGTAAATACATGAACATGGTTTGTCCAAAATGCAAGCGTAAACTAAAAGATCATTCTAGAAGCGAATTAGCAAAATGTTCATTAAAAAATTGGACCTCTGGCTGGAAAAAATAATTATTTTACAAGCAAGACTGGAACACTTGCTTTATGTAAGACATAATTTGAGGTACTTCCAAAAAATGATTCTTTTAGTACTCCTCTCCCTCTAGAACCAATTACAATTACATCAATTTTGTTTTTCTTATTTTTTGCATGTCTAATAATCTCGAATCCTGGGTCTCCACCAACTATTTTGTATGTGAAATCGACTCCAAACCTTCCACACTTTATTTTGGCATCTTCCATGAAATTTTTCACCTTTCTCATGAACTTGCCATCTACAAATGATATTGGATGTATTGCATAAATGCCAGGCTGGTATTTCACAAAAATTCCAACAAGTGTTGCATCGCATTGTCTTGCCATGTAAATTGCCTTGTACAATCCTCGCTCAGCATTTTTAGAGCCATCATATGGAACAAGAATTTTTTTCATGGCATATTTCATGCATCACTATAGGTGTTTTTTATTAAAAAGAATCATACACAAATTTCAACTCTGATTCTCAATTATGATAATAATAAAAACTAGTTCTTATTTGTCATCCAAACTAATAATATCATGCCATATGGATATGACAAAACGCGAACAGAAAGACGATGTAAAAATTGTGATAAGCTTCTTTACGTATTTGAAGTCGGAAAATTATGCATAGACTGCTCAAGAAAAGAACCTAAATCATAAAGATCTTACAGCTTTCTTAAAAAAAGGCAATTTGACATAATGTTATGCTGTATGAAATCTTATCTGACCTTGTAAAAATTGAAAATGTGTTATTTGTCATAAGGAATGAAGGTGCAGTTAGCGAGATTAGAAGCAATGAGCTAACCATTAGACAAAAAGAAAAATGGATCAATATCGGCGAAAATGACGGTCCCTGCCACATGCATGTAAATTCTGAATTAATCAAAAAAGCAGAATTTGTTAAAGAACAAAAACCTGAGCGAATTAGTTTCAGCGTGAGATTTTATAATGAAAATAACGAACGTGTCTTGGCTGCCTTTATCACAAAAATGTATGACGATGACATGAAAATCATTCCAGAGCGATTAAGCAGTTACGAAGGGTTGTTTGAAAAATACGGCTCTAAAGATTCGATTTCATTTTCCTAAAATTATAGTGTGGAAGAGAAACTGAAAATTTCTCTCCCACCCATGAACTGCGTGTTCATGGAATCAACGATTCTGATAATTTGTACAGTGATAAAAATCTATTAGATTAGGTCCATTTTTTCAAATTACTCTCATAAACACTATTTTTTTTCACATTTTCTAATTTCATCTTTGATTTGTTTTTTAGAATACAGGAGGCACAAATTTTATGCTTTTTGATACAATGATTACAATGAAATGATTTTGAAGCATGATTCTTCTTACAAAACTCACAGGTTGATGAATCCATCATTAATTTTTTTCATATACATTTGATTAAAAATAAGCGATGATTATTGAGATTTATTCTATGAGATGAAAACGTGTCAAGGAAAAAAAAAGCTCAGCTAGAGAAATTCAGAATCTATGTCCTGTTTTAATCTCGAAATGTATTCTTGTTCATAGTTTTCAAGAATTTGTCTGCGTGAGCTCGATGAACTGTTTTTCTTTGAGAAGATTTTCCACTTCATGTCTATTATGATACAAATTTCTAATTATACTGTCAGATGATTCTTTGAAATTGATCTAAAATGATAGTCTTGGTCTATGAGATGAAAAAATGTGAGCAGAGACAGTAGTTTCAGTTCTTTTACAAGAAAATTACTAAAGCTCTTCCATCATTGTATTGGTATGATTTGGTTATAGGTATTTCAAATGAAGATTATTTAGCTAGGGGTGAACGGTACAGTTATGCAAAAGGACAGTGCTGCTGACTTGAAGGTTTTACAGGAATGGTTTGAGACTAATCGTATACGAGAGACTGGAATTATAGAAAATGTACAAAAACAGCCAGCCTCTCCTGAGAGAGACGAGATGTTAGAAATTTGCAAAGGAAATGTTGAAGAGTTTTCAATGATGATTCAGTTAGTTGCGTCTATTATTGAAAGAGAAAAAGAATAGGATTTTACTTAGTTATCTTGCAAACTTACTTCCTCATTTTCAAGTCCAAATGCTTTGAACATTTTTGAAATGTTGTCTAGTTCTTCCATAATTTTTTCATCATCTACTACAAATTCGGGTTGACTATCAATTTTGTTTTTAAAAGTAGGATTTTTCCTAATAAAGACATGATTTTCTACTTTTGTAAAAAAGTCTTTTGGTGATATTTCATATGTTGTGTCTTCTTGTTTGAATAGAGGTTTAAACGCACATAGTATTTCCGCATTATCAAATTCATAAGGCCTATTCAGATTTTTATGATATAGTTTGGTTAGAGTTAGGATACTTGCCCAAATTTTTATTTTATCAATTTCACGCTCGGTGAAAAATTTATCATAATTAATAATTTCGTTCAAATATTGAATAATTTTAGCTGATAATACACCTTGTTCTTTATTTGTTAATTTAATTAAACTTAAAAAATTAAGTTCACATCTTAAAAAATGCCAATAAACATCTGTATGCATCAGTAATGGTTCACCGAAGTTAGAATTATAGTCTGGGTTTTTTTGGGTTGGTTTATCCTTCAAGTATTCTTCTGGACTGCCTCTGTAATCTATAATATTTTTTTTAAAATAATCTTTTATCATTTCCATAATTTCTTTAACATTTTCTTCATCTACTAGTTTTCTCTCTTTTAGTTTGTCATCAGGTGGTGATCTATCTTCATCATTGTAAGGTCTAGTCTGGTTTTTTTCAGAGATATTCCTCAATATTTTTTTTATAGAATCCAAAAAAGTATCGTTTGATTTAGTAATGCTTCTTCTTCCACCATGCTCAAATCCTTCCTCGTCATCTCCATCTTCTTTCTTCTCAATTCTTTTCTTTTTTCTATCTGCATCTTCTGAATGATTTGAAATTGATGTGTTAATGTAGGAAAGATATGTTAGAAAACCTTCAGGATTTTGAAGCTCAGAAATTAATCTGTCAATGGTTTCTTTATCATTTAGATTTAATACAGATTTAGTTTTTAATGCTTTTTGCAAATTGCAAACACGACTTAAATTAGAAATGCGTTTATCATTTTCAGTAAAACAAATCTCCTTAATTTTTGATGGTATGGAAGAAATGGTCTTATAGTGTGGTTCATCTTTTTCTAATGCAAAATCTACCGTATCTATCTGATCTCCATCTTCATCATAAAATTCTAATTTTACTGATTTTTCTATCTTAGACTCGTAATTAATTTCGAGTCTACCAAACTCATCAAGATATACAAAGCTAATCGTAACATCAGTTTTTGTTTGCGAGCCCTCTGATTCATCAAATTCTCTTTGGCTTGTTTTTACTTCATCTTCAGAGATAGGTTTTATTTCCAAATGATTAATAAAATCATCCAAATTTTGTTCCCAAAGAATAGCACTTTCAAAATTCCCACCTTCACTATTTGTCTCTAATAGTGCAGGACGAGTAAAATTTGGACTTCCAAGCAAAATCAAATCTTTATCAGGACTTTTAAACACAATAAATTTCGAGTGTAGCTTTCTCTTGTTCTTCACTTCATTTAATTCCAATTTATCAAATGATCCTACCTCAGATGTTTTAAGGTCATGATTATCTTTTTGAATACATAATTTTATCACATTTGGTTTTAATGTCATGATTTTTTCGATTAATCTCTCTGTTTTAGAAAAAAATGGTGAAAAAATTATTATTTCGTCAATTGATTCCAATTGGTTAGACACATCCTTGATACATTTGTCTAAAATAGGTTCATTTTCATTTGTAAGTAGTCTTTGTTCTTTGGTTTTACTTTTTCCGAGATATGGCTCAATTTTCTTTAATAATTCATGGTTAGGATTACCAAGATTTTTTTTCAATAAGGAATGTACATAATCAATACAATTATCAAAAAGCACAGTATCATTACTACTAAAACAAAGTTCTAAATTTACAGCAAGACCAGAATTTGTTAGATTGTGACTGCCAAGAAAAATTTGAGGGGGTTTTCGATCCTTGTCACTTTCCTTCTTTTCTTTACCAAACATGAAAATTTTTGGATGAAATAAATTTCCAGAAATTGGAATTAGCGCATATGAATTACCGGATTCGTTCGTAAAGTCTTTTTCTTCATCAAGTTTTGATTTTAATTTTGAATCCATCAAAACTATTATTGCTGCA
>CABXKZ010000002.1 GCA_902512865.1 uncultured marine group I thaumarchaeote
CGTCTAGAATTTTTTTAGCATCTGCAAACATATCTTCATGAATTTTATCCAACTCTGATATCACTCTGTCTACAAGACCTACTATCTCTTGATCATCTTTTTGACGGTTATGTCTTCTGGCAAATGTAACCTTATTTTTCTCTAAATCTTTTGGTCCAATTTCAATTCGTAATGGAATTCCTTTCATCTCCCAATCATTAAACTTGAAACCTGGAGTAAGTTGTTCTCTATTATCTACTTGAACTCTAATTTTTGATTCTCTTAATTTTTCTTCAATTTCTTGTGATACCTTTTGAATTTTTTCTTTATCTTCATCTGAATAATAAATTGGAATTATTATTACTTGAATTGGCGCAACTCTTGGAGGTAAAACTAGTCCTTTATCATCACCGTGAACCATAATCATTCCACCAATTAATCTCCATGATACGCCCCATGATGTTTGCCATGCATAGCTCTCAACATTTTCCTTGTCTGCATACTTGACATCAAATGGTTTTGAGAAATTTTGTCCAAGAAAATGTGATGTACCCATCTGTAATGCCTTTCCGTCTGGCATTAACGATTCCATAGTTAGTGTATATACTGCTCCTACAAATTTTTCATTCTCTGATTTTTTCCCTGTAATCACTGGTATTGCTAATTCTTCTTCAACTGTTTTCTTATATAATGATAAAATATCTGTAACCTCCTTTTCTGCTTCTTCCTTGTTCATATGTACTGTATGCCCTTCTTGCCATAGAAATTCGGATGTTCTCAAAAATGGTTTTGTTGCTTTTATTTCTGCTCTAAGTGCTGTATTCCAAAAATTAATTTTTAAAGGTAAATCTCTCCAACTTCTAATCCATTTTGAAAATAATGTATATGCTAAAGTTTCAGAGGTTGGTCTTAATGCTAATCTATCTCCTAGTTCACTATCTCCTGATTTTGTAACCCAAAAAACTTCTGGGTTAAATCCTGCAAAATGGTCTTTTTCTTTTCCTAACAATGACTCTGGGATTAAAATTGGCAAAAATCCATTTCTGTGGCCTGTGGCTGCAAATTTTGTATCAAGTGATGACTTGAGTGATTCCCAAATTGAATATCCGTCTGGCCTAAGAACAATCAATCCTTTTACTGGGGCATAATCCACCAACTCTGATTTAATGACCGTTTGTGTATACCATTCACTAAAATCTTCTGATTTTTTTACAGTAATCCCGATCTCTTTTCCCATTTGTAATGACAAGAATTTTGTAATTATTTAGTCTTGTTTCCGCCGTGTATTTTGAAAACCTAGAATTATATAGAAAATCTAAAATGAGGAAAAACATGGTAAAACAAGATCTTCTTAACATGGTTGAGAAAATAATTTCTTTAGATTCTCAAATGAGATTTGCTTCCATAATTGATCTAAAAGGTAACATTGTTGAAGGAATTATGAAAACTGGCAAAGCTTCACTTGAATCACAACGTCAAGAAGAACACTTTTGCAAACAAGTATCTCAAAGACGTAAAATGAGAAAAGAATTTGACCGTCCTCTTGGAAAGGTTAGATATGTCCATGTTGAACGTGAAAAAGTGACTCAATTTGTCATTTATACTGCAAGAAAAACCATATTCTTTACAATGGAGCCCGAGTTAACAGTGCAACGAAAAATGAAGATTGTTAATCAAATTAAGAGAATCACTGCTAATCTTTGAGTGAATCGCCTTTACACAAAACACTGCCCATGACTCTACTTTGAAAGTTTGGACAAACAAAACACTGAATGAAATGAATTTCGTCTTTTAAGACTGGACACTCGACAAATTCCTGCTTCATTTTCTTCAGCATCTTTGGACTGACTCCTTTCAACTTTAATTTTCCTTTCTCGTCCATCATTCCGCCATCTTTTAGAATTGCTTTGACGTCATCTGGGAGTTTCTGTCTTCCTTCTCGTGCTTGCACTTTAACTTCGAATTTATGCTCTAATTCTTCAACCATGATATAATCTCTATGAGGGCTGATTTATTACTAACTATCGCTGATCGGACTTAATTGTTTCAACTTTTATATGATGAATTTTTTGTGTGAAAATAGAAAACAATTGCTAGCAATTTTTGATGTAGAAGGGGTATTGTATGACGCAGAATATTTGCCAATACTAGCTGAAAAAGTGAACAAAGAAGATGAGATTTGGGAAATCACAAAGAAAGGAATTCAAGGTTCAATAAATTGGGAAGATGGATTGACAAAACGAGTTGAACTTTTGAAAGGTCTGGATTTTGAAACATGTAAAGAAGTTGCTGATTCTTTACCTATAATGACTGGTGCAAGGAATGCTTGTAAAGTTCTAAAAGATGCAGGATGGAAAATCATGGCAGTATCAGGCGGATTTACAATTATGACTGATAGACTAAAAGAAGAACTAAACCTTGATCATATCTATACAAATGAATTGATATTCAAAGATGGAAAATTAGATGGTGTAAAAATCAATGTTGATTCAGATAAAGCAAAATCTGCTAGAATTAAGATTGAAGAATGGAACATTCCTAAAGATGAGATTGTTGTTATTGTTGATGGTGCCAATGATATAAAATTATTTGATATTTGCAATCTAGGTATAGCCTATCGTGCACAAGATCTTGTCAAAGACCTTGCAACAATCAGCCTAGAAGAAAAGAATCTTGCAAAAATCATCCCTATCATTAATCAACATTACTCGATGAAACTTCCTTTACCTATCTCATCATAAGATAGACAAAATTCAATTATGCCACAATTTACTATCTATTGATGACTATACAAGTAATACCTATTCATGTAAAAAATGATGTTCAGCCTGCAGATAGTTTGGTTGAACTTTTACTATCTTCTTCAAAAGTGGCTTTTGAAGATGGAGACATACTAGTAATCTCACAAAAAGTCATATCAAAACATGAAGGACAAGTTGTAAATCTTCAATCTGTTATACCATCTGAATTGTCTGTTGGTATTGCCTCTGCATATGATAAAGATCCAAAATTAGTAGAAGTCATCTTATCTGAATCAGAAAGAATAGTCAGAATGGAAAATGGTGTGATAATTGTTCAAACTAAACATGGTTTCATTTGTGCCAATGCAGGAATAGATGAAAGTAATGTGGAAGATGGATATGCAACATTACTTCCAAAGGATTCTGATAATTCTGCACAACAAATACGATTAAAAATCTTACAACAAACAGGAAAAAAAATTGCTGTTATTATCTCGGATACATTTGGGCGTCCTTTTAGAATGGGCCAGACTGATCATGCCATAGGCATATCCGGCATCGATGCTATTTTGCATTATGAAGGAACTCCTGATACATTTGGCAAAATTTTGCGAGTCACTGCTACTGCCGTAGTTGATGAACTCTGTTCTGCAGCAGAACTTGTGATGGGCAAAACCAAAAAATGTCCTGCGGCAATTATTAAAAATTTTGAATTTAAAGAACGTACTGGAAATATTCAGAATATTATACGCTCAAAAGAAGAAGATCTATTCAGATAATTAATTAAAAGTAACATATCACATAAAATGTTAGAAATGCTTCGTACAGAACTTCATTGTCATAATGTTTACTCTAATGGCCATGTTGGTGATTTGGAACCCCCTTTTGATTGTAATGTATCAATAAGTGAACAATTAGAAAAGTCATTGGAATCTAAGCTTGATGTATTATTTGTAACAAATCATAATACCTTAGATGGTTTCAACCAAATTACAGATTATAAAAATGACCACGAAAAATTCTCAAATCTGAAAATTTATCCTGCTGTAGAAATAACTACTGATAAAGAAGCACATGTTCTTGTTTATGGTTTGCATGAGGAAATTAAATCAAACCAAACTTTGGATGAAATTATCGATGCTGCAAAATCTCAAGATGCAATAACAATTGCACCCCATCCTTTCAGTTTGATTGATGCTTTACGTGATGATTCACTGAAATGTGACCTTTTTGAAGTGTTTAACAGCTCAAATATTGATATCTACTCAAATAAAAAAGCAGAAATTTTTGCAAAGGAAAAAAATCTACTCACAACTGCTGGAAGTGACTCGCACATTGCATCTACTATTGGAAGATGTACAAATCTTATAGATTCTCAAAATAACTTGGACGATGTTATACATGCAATGAAAAAAGGAAAAATCTCTATTGAAAAAACAGAATATGTGACGCACCGTGAAGTTTTAGAGCATATTCAATATAAAATTGAAAACTCAAAAGAGTACATAGATAAATACATACAAGAATTTTATCCCAAATACTTCTGGCTGTTTAACCAGATGTACAAATCATATATGTTTACTAAGAAATCATTTATGTGGCGCGCTGTCTTCAAGATTGCACTTTTTGGATTAAGACGAATTTCTTACAAAATTAATTTTGAGGGCTATGATCCTTATGCATTTAGAACGCGAGATATTCCAACAATGACAAAAATGATCTTCTAAAAACCTATAGGCGAAGCTAAAAAGAACTAGATTTTAATATAGAACTATTGAATTTTTGTTAGGTGATAAAAATTTCAGAACCAGAAAAAAAACTAGATGTAAGAGGATTGTATTGTCCTTCTCCTGCTATGCAAACTGTAGTTGAGCTATCAAAAATGCAAATAGGTCAAACACTTCTTGTTTTAGCTGATGACCCTGCTGCTGAAGATGATATTACTGATCTATGTCGTACGCGTGGGCATGAATTAGTAGGGCTTGAGAAAAATGGCAGTGATCTGGAATTTACAATAAAAAAAATAAAGTGATCTTAATTTTGTTCAGTTAGATATTTGTCAACATCAATTGCTGACATGCATCCAAATCCTGCAGCAGTTACAGCTTGTCTATATCGATGATCGTGAACATCACCTGCAGTAAATACTCCTTTCACACTTGTTTCTGTATTATCTTTTTGAATGATGTATCCATTTTCATCCATTTCAAGTTGATTTTTGAATAATTCTGTATTTGGTTCATGACCTATAGCTACAAAAACTCCGCCCATTTCCAAGGTTTTATTTTCTCCCGTCTTTGTATCTTTTAGAATTATTTGTTGAACTTTTTGGTCTCCTTTGATATCTTCAATTGCACTATTCCAATGAACCTCAATTTTTTCATTGTTTAATGCACGTTCTTGCATGATTTTACTAGCTCTGAATGTATCACGTCTGTGAATGATGTGAACCTTTGATGCAAACTTTGTAAGAAACGTTGCCTCTTCCATACAGGAATCTCCTCCTCCAACTACTGCAATATCCTGATTTCTAAAAAATGCTCCATCACATGTTGCACAATATGAGACACCTTTTCCACTGAATGTTTGTTCTCCTTCTATGCCAATTTTTCTTGGAGTTGCTCCTGTGCAAACTATTACTGCTTTTGCTTCATACTCTTCTGAACCTGTTAAAACTTTGAATGGGTTTACACGAAAATCAACATTCACCACAACATCATCCATGATTGTGGTACCCATTCTTTCTGCTTGTTTTCTCATTGTTAGCATTAGATCTGGTCCCATTATCCCTTCATCAAATCCAGGATAATTTTCCACATCTGTTGTATTCATCAATTGACCTCCTGGTAACAGTCCTGAAATTAATAATGTATCATGTCTAGCTCTTGAACAATAAATTCCTGCAGTATATCCTGCAGGTCCTGCACCAATAATTATCACATCGTATGATGTCTTTGTCTTCTTTGGAAAATCTGGAGTCTTTGGTTCATCGTTAGATCCTCGATCCTCCATAATTACTGAACCATCTGCACTTGACATGCTTGATCAATCTATAATTGCAATTTAAGTCAATTGAGATTTGATAAGATCTCATTATGTTTTTGACATAGTTTACTTATTTCAAGTTGTGAGAACAAAAGATCCTTCTGCCAATGAGCATTATTTAACCTACATTCAATATCTTCACAGAATGATTCTCCTGTTATATTGTAAAAAATAACTTGTAAGATATAACCTTCCACAACTTTTGTTAATCTTTCATCATTATAGTCTAAAAATTGCTCTTTGTACTTTTCTTTAGCAGATTTTTTATCTAATCCTTGTGCCTTTAATGCCATTACTTCAAAATAGTATTCTTTTGGTTTTGCAGGGGCTTCTATAATTCCTGTAGTAGAAATAATTGCAGGATTGGCACAAATTACTGCTCTCGCATGATATCTTTCATCCTTTTCATCAAATGTACATGTAAGCCTATTTGTTAAAATGATGTGTAATGTTTCATTATTCTCATTAAGATATCTGAAAATTTTTTGTAATTCAAATCCATCATACATGAAAACTTGACTTATTTCTTGAGCATCTTCTACTTTAGTTGTTGAATTCATTAATGATGAATCCTGACACAATTTCTTTTCAAACTCAAACTCAATATCACTAGGTTCATGCACTGAAAATGAATTTTTAATGTCTGTAACTCTACTTTTTGATAATTTATTGATATTTTCTATGCCTAACTCCTTGAAAATATTCTCTTTTATTTCAATCTTGAATGGGAAGTTTTCTTCTAAAAAATATGTTAATCGCTTAATATCAATTTCTGGTAATGCCGGTTCTTTGTATAATGTTATTTTTTTAAAGTTCAAATAGATTATTTTTGAATCTTATTATCAAATTCTTTAATCTTTTGATCAGTTATTTCGGCTGCCTTCTTTCCGGAGTATAACATTGAACCAAATGTTGGTCCCATTCTTGCTAATCCATACGTCTCTGTAACTGACATTCCTGCGGCGACTAATCCTGGATAAACTTCTCCTGTTTTATGTACAACATGCTCTTCCCCATCTTCTACCCACATTGGATCCATTCCTTTCCATTCGACAAGTTTTCTATCCACCAATCTTTTTACTGCAACTGAGTCGTGTCCTGATGAATCAATAATCATTTTTGCTTCTAGTGCAACAGGATCTACACATGTGATATTTCTTGGTAGTGCTGAAACTGGCATCCAGTTCACAACAATACCTACAACTCTTCCATGTCTCATAACTAAATCATCAAATTTTGTGAGATTCAAGAATTTTACTCCTGCATCACATGCGGCTCCAATTAATTTAGAAACTGCATGTGGTCCTGGTGTGAGATACAATCCTTCTCCAACTTTTTTGTAAGGTATGCCTATCTCATCCCAAATTTTTTGTGCTGGTGCACGTACTGTTACTGGATTCATCATGTAACCTCCAAGCCAATATCCTCCACCTAGATAGTTATTCTGTTCAATAACTAATACTTTGTAACCCAATAATGATAATTCCCTAGATGCAGTTAGTCCTGCAGGTCCTGCACCAATAATTATGACATCACTTTCTGCTCTATCTTGTAACACATCGTAAAACTCTTTTGCAATGGCTCTGGTAATCTCTACTTCTTTTGCATCTGCAAAAATTTTATCTGGTCTTTGTTCGTTAACTGACTCTTGCATATTTTTTTTTTATTCCAAACTCATTAATAGCTTTGGGTATTTTCATTCAAAATTAGGTTATACTAACATAAACCGGCAAAAATGTATATTTTGTTTAATTGACATGTGTAACTTACCCATATCGAAAACTTATAACCATACTGCGATCAAAAAAATATAGATGGCACAACAGCTAAGACCATCAAAACCGGCTGATAAACAGCCCAAGATTGATTGGTCCAGAAGACAAGAAGCAGAAAATTTTGCTGAAACCGTGAAGCTATTCCGACAAGGCAAAATTGATCCTGACACGTTTCGTAGATTTCGGTTGCAACATGGTGCATATGGCACTCGTATGACTGATGATTATGCAATGGTAAGAATAAAAGTTCCTGCAGGACAAGTATATCCATATCAACTAGAAAAAATTGCTCAATTAAGTGAGATGTATTCTATCGGCAGTGCACATTTTTCAACCCGTGAAAATATTCAACTTCATTGGGTAATTCTTGAAGATGTTTCCGAGATAATGCAATCTCTCTCTGATGTTGGAATGACATCTCGTGAAGCATGTGGAAATACTGTAAGAAATGTAATGTGTAGTCCATTGTCAGGTGTTTGTAAAGATGAAATTTTTGATGCAACTCCGTATGCATTGGCAATCGCAAGATTCATGCTTAGAAATCCAATATGCCAAGGTCTTCCACGCAAATTCAAATTTAATTTTACTTGTTGTGAAAAACATGGAATGATAAGAATTGTTGATGTTGGTCTTTTGCCCCAAATACAAGAAATTGATGGAGAACAAAGAAAAGGATTCAAAATTTTCTTGGGTGGTGGACTAGGAAATAAATCATTTATTGGTCATCAATTAGAAGATTTTACCCCTGTTGAAGATTTACTTTACACTTCAATGGCTGTAATTAGAATATTTGATAGATTGGGTGATCGAAAAAATATGGCACGAAACAGAATGCGTTATTTAGTAAATGATATGGGTTGGGAAAAATTCCAAAATCTTGTTTTAAAAGAAAGAGCTATTGTAAAATCTACACAATCTGTTATTGTTAAATTAAACATCGATGAAAGTATAAATGAAATTCAAAGACCAATTTCGGTTAGTAATGAATCTGCTTCTGTACCTGATGGATTTGCAAGATGGCAAAAAACTAATGTTGAAAAACAATCACAAGGTGGTTTTAATTCTGTATTCATTGGTCTAGAATCTGGAGATATTACTGCTAATCAATTAAGAAGTGTTGCAGAAATTATTCGTGATTATTCTGCTGAAGGCTTTGCTAGGAATGGTTTTTCACAAAATATTGTGATTCGTTATGTTCATGATGATGATCTTAAATCAATGTATTCAAAATTACTTGAAACAGGTCTTGCCAAAACTGGTTCGTTAACTATGGCCTCTGCTGTAGGATGTTCTGGCACAACTTCATGTAATTTGGCATTAACCAATTCTCACCGTTTAGCAAAAGAAGTACAAAGAAAATTCTTAGAATTAAAATTTGATGAGGATGATGACTTGAAAGACTCCACCATCAAAATTAGTGGATGTCCTAATTCTTGTGGACAACATGAAGTTGCGACAATTGGATTTTATGGTGGGGGTGGTAGATATGAAAATGATATGTTTCCAAATTATACTATGTCATTAGGTGGTAGATTTGATGAAGGTTCTATACTTGGTCATCATACAGCTCGTGTTCCTGTAAAACGTGTAATTCCTGTAATTCTCAAAATCATTGAATTATACAAAGAAAATAAGCAATCTGATGATACATTATCTAGATGGATTGATAGAATTATTCATGGAAATGAATCTTCTAAAATTAATTCTGTTGAAGATATCAAAAAAGAAATTAACTCTTTCTTGATTCCTCCTAAGGTTGAAGATGAACCTGATTTCTATATGGATTATGGAAGTGACACTAGTTATCATACAGTAACTGGAAAAGGTGAATGTGCTGCATGAATAATTCTAATATGTCTATAATTGATTCAAAAATTCTCCGTGAAAAAATTAAAGATAATTCAATTCGAATTGTTGATGTAAGAAGAGAACAAGACTATCAACTAGGTCATATCACAAATGCAGTAAATCTTCCATTAGCAAAACTTCTTGCAGATGATAGTGTAGAATCTATACAAAAGATTGCACAGGACTTGGGAATATCTGATGAAACCTCTGTAGTCATTTATGATGATACATTTGGTGCATTATCATCAAGAGTTGTTTGGGCATTACAATACATTGGACATAAAGATGCAAAATTGCTTGATGTAACATTTTCTCAATGGAAGGCTCTTGGATATGAAATCTCAACTGAAGTTCCTGAAATTGAATCTGCTACACACTCTATCAAAGAGAATAAAGAGATAATGGCTACTGCAGAATATCTTGAAAAAGTAAAAGAAAACAAAAATGTTATAATTATTGATAATCGTGAACGATTAAATTATCTGGAACAGCACATTCCAGGTGCAATAAATATTCCATACAGGACACTTGCAACAGATGGAAAAATTCTGAGAACTAAAGAAGGAATGAAAAATCTTCTCAAAAACAGAGGAATTTCAGAGGATGCTGAAATAATCACATATTGTGGAAGTGTAGGGACTCTATCTGGTCTTGCATATTATGCTCTAAAATCTGTAGGATTACCCAATGTCAAATTATATGTTCATTCTTTTAAGGAATGGAAAAGTCTTGAAAAGCCAATTGATAAACAAGAAAATGCTAATTATTGGGATCTTTCAGCAGAATGATGATTTTATATACAAAAACTAAAAATTAATTATAAAAATGAAAGATATTAACGACATAATGCCAAAAGTCCCAGATATGAAATGGGGGGCTTTGCTTAACAAAAAACCAACAAATAAAAAAATCGAGCAATTAAACAATTTACTCCCTCATAATGGACGTTGGCACACTGTCTATGAGGAAGATGACATATCAGTCATTGATGGCATTCCAATCATAAAAAAAGAAAAAGAGTCTATGACCTAATTAATTCTGCGTAACACTAGCTCGTAATTTTTTTGTAACTTGCATCTCTATTGTTTCAAATAATTCGAGCATTTTCTTTTTGTTATCAATTAGATAATCCTTACCTTTGTCATCTAATCTAATTTTGTATAATCTTATTTCTCTATGTTCGTCTAAAAACTCTTCAATCATTTGTTGTCCACATTTTCCTGGATTTATAAATACATCAAAACTGTCAACTGTTTTTTCAGTATCTTCGTTTTCTATTGCAGTCCTTGTTGTTTGAATTGCTAATCCAATCTCTTTGAGATTTTTAACAGGTGTCGGAACTTTTCCAATCTCTTTTGGTCCAAGTAGTCCACGTCTCTTTGCACCAATTTTTTTTGCAACATCTGGAACCAAATCATAAATAGGTATAATTTGATTAAATCCCTGTCTCTTTTCACTTTTAATAACAACTCCTTTCAAGATTAATTCATCTAATCCTTTGATCGTGTCTTCTTTTCCTAGGAATGTAGTCCATACAATTGCTCCAATTGTATGATATCCTTGTCGTAATGATTCAATTAATACAACCTCAATAATTCGTTTGAATCCCTCTTCTGATCTTACATTTACAAAGTCTTTGTCTTTTACCGCTTTTCTTGCATTTTTAACATCAATCTCAATTGAACGTTTTAGTGCTTCTAGCGAATCTGGTACTTGATTTAACATTGAAAGATAACATCCTTTGTTATACCATGCCATTCCATATGTTGGGTCTGAGTCTATTGCTTTTTCTACGCAATCCAATGCTTTTGCATAATTCTTTTTTTCATAATTTACTAGTGATTTGAGATTCCATGCTTCTGGATTCGTTATATCAATATCTAAGATCTTATCATAAACTCTCATTGCTTCTGAATAGTCGTCTAAATGGAATCTTGAATATCCTAGTTTGAGCATCACTTCCACATCATTTGGATCTGTTCTGAGTATCATCTCAAAATTTCTTACTGCTTCTTCTAATTTTTCATCTGCCATGAAATTGATACCTTTTTTGAAAAGTCTATCTCGTTGATAATTTACATTAGTTAATCCAGTCTCTTCTTTTTTACTAAGAGATGTGTCTTTTTTTTCATTCTTCATGAAGTAAATTCTTACATTTATCGGATAAATATCAATCTGCCATTAGCGATGAAATTACGCCTAAAAGGCTCGAAAATCTAATTAAATACTAGATATTCAAAGAAACGATTATGTCTTCATCTGACCACATTTCTGTTAGAGGTCAATCACCTTACACACAAAAAAATGGTGTTTTTGAAGTTGAATTTGCTATCACTGAAGCAAAACCTTCTGGTGAACAAATTGCACAAAAATCTTTTCTTCCTATATGGCGTGAAAAGTCTCATCTTAATATTAAAAATGGAAACTTTGAAGCTACTTTGGGTTCTTCATCAAATCCATTACCTGAAAAAATTTCTACATTCACTAGTGTATGGATAATTCTAGTTGATCAATTTTCATCTGTGGGAACTTCGTTTGAATTTAAAGTTCCTGAAACAATGAGACAAATCTCTGACAAACCAAAATCTGATCCAAAACCATCTAAAGTAAAAACATCTTCACGATCTCTTCAAGGTGATAAAGGTCCTCCTGGTCCTCCTGGTCCTGAAGGTGACAAAGGTGACAAAGGTGACAAAGGTCCATCTGGTGAAAAAGGTCCTGGTGGTGATAAGGGTGTCACTGGTGACAAAGGTGACAAAGGTGACAAAGGCACACTTGGTCCAAAAGGTGACAAAGGTGACAAAGGAGAAAAAGGTCTTACTGGTGACAAAGGTGACAAAGGAGAACAAGGTGGACGTGGAATTTCAGGTGACAAAGGTCCAACTGGTCAACAAGGTCATTCAGGTGACAAAGGATTAACTGGTTTACGTGGTGACAAAGGTGAAAAAGGTCCAACTGGTCCTCCTGGTGTTCAAGGTGACAAAGGAGTTCCTGGTCCTGTTGGTGAAAGAGGTGACAAAGGGGTTACTGGTCCAATGGGTGAAAAAGGTCCAACTGGTCCACAAGGTCCACAAGGTGAAAAAGGAAAAATTGGAATTACTGGGCCGATTGGTGAAAAAGGTCCTCGTGGTCCACAAGGTCGTCCTGGTGACAAAGGATTAACTGGTGTTCCTGGTCCTCAAGGTGATCGTGGAACTATTGGTCCACAAGGTGAACAAGGTCCGCCTGGATTAACTGGAGACAAAGGCCCTCGTGGTCCACAAGGAATTCAAGGCCCACAAGGTGAACAAGGAAAACAAGGTCTACAAGGTCCATCTGGTGACAAAGGCTCACAGGGTCTACAAGGTCCTGTGGGTGAAAAAGGCCCTCGTGGTCCTCCAGGTCCCCCTGGAGAAAAAGGCAATAAAGGTGGAATGTCTGAAGAGCAAAAACAGTTGTTCAAAGATATGCTCGACATTTTAGTTAGAAAGGGCATAATGTCTGCTGAAGAACAAATTGAATTACAAAGTCATCTGTATTAGATAATTAGTACAAACTTTCTGCAACTGTTCTGTATGGGACAAGCCATCTTTCATGATTACATTCTGTACATTTGTAGAGCCATCTTCTTTTTCTTGTGATCACTTTTGGAACAACTACAACCTCGTGTTTTGTTTTAGCCATGCAGAAATCACATCGTCTTTCTTCATACTGTTTTGGCTGATCATTCATTCCTAGAAATTCTGCCAATTTTCTAAAATCATTTTTTAACTCATCAATGAGTTTTTGATTGTAAATTGTTGCAGCAGGATGAAATGTAACAAAAAACTTCCTTCCATCTTTTTCTACAATTTTTCCATGATTCTTTGTAATCTCTTTTCCATCCAGAAGTGTACCATATGCAGTATTGCCCATAATGCAGATAATCTTTGGATTAATTATTTCGATTTCCTGTTTGATAAAGTCATTACATGCCTCTTCCTCTTTTTTTGATGGAACTCTATTCTTTGGGGGTCTACATTTTACAATATTTGTGATATAGACATTTTCTCTATCTATCCCAGTATCTTCTAAAATCATATCAAGTCTTTTTCCTGCAGCGCCCACAAATGGTTCTCCATGAATATCCTCGTTTCTGCCTGGTGCCTCTCCTACAAAAATGACATCTGCATCAAATTTTCCTTTCCCAGGAACTGCATTTGTCCGTGTCTCACATAATTTGCATTTTTCACATACTTTGACATTTTTTGCAATTGAATCTAGCTTATGCATATCTATGATTCGAGGAACTACTGAATAATTAATCTAAACTCATTTGTGATATTGCAGGCATGGTGAAGAAATACTCATCTTCAAACTCAAAATCTGTTTCGCCTTTTTCTCTTAATGATTCAAAGTAATTATTACAATCTGAATGAAATTGTAAATTAGGATTATCTTCAATCATCACTACTAACCGATCTAAAACAATTCTTTTGTTTGGCTTTGTGAGAATAATTTGTTTAAGTTGTGTGGATGTTTTATGCATTAAAAGAATACATAATAGAACCTAGCCTAAATTGCAATTATGAGCGATTTACAAAAACCTGAATCTGAATTAATCATTAATGAACAAAAAACTCCTGATTTGGAATTCCTAAAATTCTTTGACCCTACCACAATGAGCATTCATCTCAAAGAAAATCAAAAACCTCTTGGCAAGAAAGGAATGCCTGGAAATTTTGAATTAGTTGAATTAGATACAAAAACACTTGATAGAAATTATCTTGAAATTATAACATCACAAATTTTAGCATCCATTGATGATGAAACACTTGGTAATACGGAAATTTCAAAACCTGGTGCTTTGGTAATACAGTATAGAGATTATCGAATTGCCATCACAAGACCTCCATTTTCTGAACTTTTAGAAATTACAATAGTTCATCCAATTAAACAAATGTCATTAGAGGATTATCATCTATCTGAGAAACTAATGTCAAGATTGGAACAACAAGCAGAAGGAATTCTAATCTCTGGTGCTCCTGGTTCTGGAAAAAGTACACTTGCATCGGGAATTGCAAACTTCTTCAATAGAACTGGAAATATTGTAAAAACTTTTGAATCTCCACGTGACTTACAAGTTGATCCTGGAGTAACTCAATATACTAGACTAGATGGAAGTTTTGAAAATTCGGCTGATATTTTATTGCTTGTTAGGCCTGATTACACAATATTTGATGAGGTCAGACGAAGAGAAGATTTTAGAATTTTTAGTGATCTTAGATTAACTGGTGTTGGTATGGTTGGGGTTGTTCATGCAAATACTCCGATTGATGCAATTCAAAGATTTATTGGAAAAATTGAACTTGGAATTATTCCAAACGTACTAGATACTGTCATTTATGTAAAGGATGGAGGAATCTCCAAAGTTTATGATTTGGAATTAAAGGTAAAAGTCCCATCTGGAATGGTTGAACAGGATTTGGCACGTCCTGTCATTGAAATATCTGATTTTGAAACTAACCGTTTAGAATATGAAATCTATACATTTGGTGAGGAAAATATCATAATTCCTGTAACTGAAAATGGTTCACAAAAATCTGGTATTGAACATTTAGCTGAAGAAAAAATTCTGGATAGATTATATAGATTTGATCCACACCCAAAAATTGAATTTCTTACTCCTGGAAGAATCAAGGTCTTTGTTTCAAGAGACTCAATTCCATCATTGATTGGTAAGGCTGGAAAAACCATCCAAGAATTAGAAAAATCACTTGGTTTACACATTGATGTTGAAGAGCATGGGGTGCAACAAGAACTTCCGTCTCAGGCTTTATCATATGATTTTTCTGAATCGGGAACAGCATTGATATTTGAGGTAGATAGACAGTACACTGGAAATATTGCAAGCTTTGTTGTAAATGATGAGTTTCTTTTTTCATCTAGAATAGGCAAGAAAGGTAAAATTAAAATCTTGAAACGTTCTACCGAGGGTAAACGTTTTTCTAGATTTGTTAACACTAACGATAATCTGGAAATATTCCTTAAAACTCATTAAAACTGTTAAGCACTTTTGGATTTGCTTTGAAAAATGTTACAAATTTTCTAATCTGTCTAATTGTCTTTGGATTTAGATAATGTTCAATTCCTTCTGCATCTTGATTTGCAATATCCTTCCCAATTCCTAAAATTTCGAAAAATTCAAGTAAAATTCCATGTTTCTGCTTTATTATATCTGCAATACGTTGGCCTTCTACTGTTAAATTAATCCCATAATATTTCTCGTATATTAAATATCCCTCAGCATCTAGTTTTTTTAGCATTTTTGTTACACTTGGGGCGCTAACGTTCATGTATCTTGAAATATCAAGTGTTGCTGCATATCCCTTCATATCCACTAATTCTGATATTACTTCTAGATAGTCTTCTACTCTTGATGAAATTGCTTTCTCTGATTCATGTGCTGCTTTGATTGAATCTAACCTACGTGAAATCTTGTTTTTCATTATGGCAATATGAAATTGCTTTTATATAAATTCAAAATTATTGTGACAAAATTTTGACTTGGACGTAGTAGATTTTGATCACTGACTGTTAACTATATTTTTCAAAATAACAATAATGACTGATCCTCTTAGAGAAAAAATTGAAAAATTACGACTTATGAAGGAATCTGCTTCTCGACGTTCTGATTTGTACTCTGATATGGGAAAACTTGATGACAAAAAAACATCTCAATCCTTAGGTGCATTAAATCGTGCATCTGCACCAGGTAAAAAAATGCAAAAATTGGGGTTTCTCATGTTATGGATTCCTGAACCTACTGGAGTGACCGTTGCACTTGGGGCTCCAATGATATTGGCAGGCAGATATCTAGATAAAAAATACAATGGCTCTACGCTGAAAGATATCGGTCATAGTACAAACCACACACTATCATCAATCAGTCAATTCAAAGCATCATTGTAATTGCTTTAGTTTTTATTTTATCTATTATAAGGGAAAACATGCCAACTCGTCTTCAAGTTTTAATTCCAATTGGTATTGCGGCTGTGATAGTTGGTGTAGCTGGAATAGTATCTCTTCCTTCTGAAGTACAAATTGATGCAAATTCAAATTTTCTAATGGGCACTGTACAATTAGATGATAAAATTCTTCAAGTATACATTGCAGATACGGATCCTCGTAGAATGCGTGGTTTGATGTTTGAAACTGAAAGTTTTCTTGCTGATGACAAAGGTATGCTGTTTGTATTTGATGAACCTGGAAACCGTTCCATGTGGATGAAAAACATGCAATTCCATCTTGACATTATATGGTTCAATGAAAACGGGAATGTAGTCTCAATTGAAAAAAATGTTCCTCCATGCATAACTCCTGTTGAAGTAATGAGCTGTAAATCAGTTGGTGTGTCCGCTGATAATACAAAATATGTTCTTGAATTGATATCTGGGTATGTGGATCAACACTCCATAACTGAAGACTCCCACTTGAAACTTATTTCCATCTAGATGAAGAACATCTGAAACATGCAAAAAGATATGTGATTGACTGATAAGTACTGAAAAAAAATAATATGATTAATTCACAATTATTGTGGTGGTGTTACTTCGGCTGTAGGTGCAATAGTCTGCTTTTGTCCTAATAATGACAAAAGTGGCATTGCATCCCACTCATACATGTATGATGAAAGAAATGATTTGCATGCATCATTATATTTCCCAAAAAACGATTCTACTTGTGCCTTATCTCCTTCAATAACTGACATTGCAGTCTTGTTATCATCAAAAGAACCACTCCAAATCATATTTCCTTGCATATTCCATTCATCAATGATTGTAGCAATCTTACCTGCAGCTTGTGTTACATCTTGTTCTTTTGCATCTTCTCTAAAGACACTAACTAGAACGTATGGTGATTTTTTGTCGGCCATAGAAAGTTACCACTAGTTTAATATTAAAATTCAGTGTACTTTTCAAACTCTTATTCTAATTAAATAGAAAGTGCCGTTAGCAACGCTTCCAGTAGTTGACGACATGTATTCTGGTTTTAGATCAAAGCATGCGGCTTTTTGTCACTAACGGCATAAAGCATTTTTTTCCATTTAATAATTAAAACTACTTTTGAATTTACAAAATTATTCTTTATTCTTAGAATAGAAAATTAGAATTAAGATCCGGTATAATAGTTCAACTATCGAACAGCCTTCAATGACTATGAACGTAAAAATACTTTCATTATTCGTTCTCATGGCGTTAAGTCCTGTGGCTGTTTCTGCCGCACACGCAGATGCTGGTTATACTGAAAAACTAGAATTTGGTGCAGCACTAGAAGAAGCACTTGGTCACTTTTGGGCTATTGAGCAAAACTTGGATGACAACAATGCAACACTTGCATTGGTTCATGCAACACATCCAATTGCAGAGCTCTATGATGCAATGAAGCCAACACTAGTTGCAACTTCACCATCACTTGACGCAAAAATCCTACAGACACTTGAAGAGCTAGGTGAGAAAGCATCAACTGATGTCAGCAGAGCTGACGCAGATGCTGCAATCGCTGACGCAAGAGCAATTGTTGATATGGCTGAAAGTCAAGTAATTGGAGATGATATCGCAGCAGATCCTGGTTTCAGACTAGAGTTAATGAAGACTCTACTTGAAACATCAATTGCAGAATATGAGGAAGCTATTTCTGATGGAGACATCGTTGAGATGGCCGAGTTCCAAGACGGTTCAGCATTTGTCTGGAGAGCAGGCGTAATCTTCAGTGAAATTGAAGGTGATGTTCCATCACATGAAGCACACGAAATCGAAGAATTATTCGAAGAAGTTGAGGCTGCATATGATAGAAGAGCAGATCCATCTGAAGTTGCTATGCTAACAAATGGCATTCTACATGAGATTGACGAAGTCAAAGATATGAGAATTGAATTTGGCGCAGCTCTAGAAGAGACTCGTGGTCACTTCTGGGCTATTGAGCAAAACTTGGATGACAACAATGCAAAACTTGCATTGGTTCATGCAACACATCCAATTGCAGAGCTATACGATTCAATGAAACCAGTACTAAAGGAGAAATCTCCTGCATTAGACATGACAATACAAACAACACTTAGCGACCTAGGTGCAAAAGCATCTACTGATGTCAGCAGAGCTGACGCAGATGCAGCAATCGCTGACGCAAGAGGAATTATTGACATGACAGAAAGCGAAATAATCGGTGATTATTGGGCTGGAAGCGCTGATGTTAGATTAGCACTGATGAATACTTTACTTGAAACATCTGTTGCAGAATATGCTGAAGCAATTGACGGCGGAGCTATCGTTGAGATGGCCGAGTTCCAAGACGGTTCAGCATTTGTCTGGAGAGCAGGCGTAATCTTTGAAGAAATCAGAGATGACTTACCAACTCATGAAGCAGATGAAATGGCAGAATTATTTGAAGAAGTAAATGCTGCATATGATAGAAGAGCATCCCCATCAGATGTTGCTACCCTAACAGGTGGTATAATGCATGAGGTTGACGAAATCCTTGGTGTTGAAGTTTCAGAAGAAGACAAACTACAAGGTTATGTAGACAATATTGTTGATCTACTAACTCGCGCAGATGCAGCATATGCATCTGGTGATTCAGACCTTGCATTGAGTCTAGTAACCAAAGCATATCTCGACAACTTTGAATTCTTAGAATCTCCACTTGTTAACGCAGGTGAGAGAGAACTAATGGAAGACGTAGAACACGAAATGCGAGAAGAATTACGTACAATGATCAAAAACGGTGCACCTGCATCTGAAGTATCATCACAAATTGAAACTGTCTTAGTAAAGATGGAAACAGTTGCTGTAGTAGTTCCAGAATTTGGAACAATTGCAATGATGGTTCTAGTTGTATCAATTGTAGCCGTAATCGCATTAGCTTCTAGAAGTAAAACTCTATCATTAAGTAGAATTTAATAAAATTCTAATTTTTTCCTTTTTTTTGAACACTCCATTTCTCTCTCACGCATTATTCTTCATTCTAAGATCGTAGAATAAGTCTTCTCCTAAAATAGGGACTCAAATCGAATAATCTTGTGAAAAAATCAAGTCTAGCAATTATTGGGCTTGCAGCATTAATGCTTGCATTACCAAATGCATATTCTACTGATTCTAATATGATTACATACTATTCTGTTACCGAAATTACTCAAACAAGTCTAAATCTTGCTGAAGCAAGTCTCAAAAATAACGATTTTGATTCTACCAAAAAACTAATTGAATTTGGCTCAAAGCACTTCTCAAATAATTTACAAAAATTAAGAGATTCTAATGCATCATTAGCTGATGAAGTTCACATTTCATTAATTGATCTTCAAACAAAAGAGATTACACCTGAAAATCAATCTGTTATTTCATCTGACATAAAACGAATAAATGAAATTTTTGACACAATTCCAGAAGATAACGAAATTAATCCAAATGTTGTAGTTGCACATCTCATAATCGTTGATCAGCAATACGAAAATTTTGAATCTAATGAAGATGAATTTTCTTATCAGATGGCGTTAGGATTTATGGAGAGAGCAAATCAAATATTCTATTCTGGAACTGATTACGATGAACGTCAAAAAATTGAATTAGAATCATTCTTCAACGACATGTTTGATATGGTAAAAAACAAGGATCCATACACATCAATTGCATCAACTAATGTCTGGGTTCAAAGAGATTTACTTGGAACTGATGTTGTTGGAACTGTAGGATTAGATAGCACCAATTTGTACAGTGTAATACGTGATCTGTATGCCGATTTAATGGTTGAACTAGATAACGGAGATTACAAAAAAGCAGAACAAATTGGAATAGAAGCTTACCTTGAAAACTTTGAGTATTTGGAACCTGAGATTGAAGTTGCAGATGCCGAATTATTATATGAATTAGAATGGGACATGCGTGAAGAACTACGTACAATGATTAAAAATCGAGAATCTCCTGATACGATTAAATCATTTTTGGTCGATTCAATAATTCCTAGATTAGACATTGCACAAGGTAAAGTTGCTGAATTGAAAGCATCAGGTGTAGTAATTGCAGATGCACTTGCAATGAAAGAGAAGAAACCAATGGGCTCTGCATCAGAAGGTCAAAAGGGGGAAGTTAGAGATGAGATTGATTTTATTCGTGAACAATTAATGGCCACCGAAATTTTCTATGAGTTAGGCGATAGCCAATCTGCATATGCAAGTGCACGAACTGCATATCTTGACAGTTATGAATACATTGAAATTCCATTACGAGCCATTGCACCTGATTTCACTTTAGAGGTTGAATTTCAATTTGCAACATTAAGAAATCAGATTAATGAAAATGCACCAATTGGTGATATCTCAAATACAATAATTGCAATCGAGCGAAGTCTTGACGAATCTGAACGTCTAGTTTCTGGTACAGGAACAATTGCACCAATGATTGCATTTGTTTCATCTTTTGCTATAATATTTAGAGAAGGTTTAGAATCTGTTTTAATTTTGGGTGCAATCATAACATATCTTGAAGCATCAAGAAATCATAAGTTCAAAAAATTTGTTCATTATGGAATTGGTCTTGCAATAGGTGCTACTGCAGTAACTTGGATCCTTGCATCTTATGTTATCGAAATTTCAGGTGCAAATAGAGAACTGATTGAGGCAATAGCGGCATTGTCTGCGACGGCGGTTTTATTCTATGTGAGTTTCTGGATACTGAATAAGATTGAGCATAAGAGATGGATGGAGTTTGTAAAGGCGAAAGTTTTCCAAGCATCTGCTGCAGGAGGTACGTCTGTGTTCATAATGCTGTCATTTTTCACTGTTTACAGGGAAGGATTTGAAACTGTTCTGTTCTACCAAGCGATGTTCTCATTTGCTAAATACATGGAACTGTATGTTGGCTTAGGATTCATTACTGGTATTCTTTCATTACTTGGAATATATTTTGGATTTAGGAAACTTGGAAAACGTCTACCATTACGTGCATTATTTGGTTTAACAATGGGTATTGGTGCATATTTGTCTATTGCATTCTTAGGAAATGCAATCAGAGAATTCCAGGTGCTAGATTACATCCCATATACCAGTATGTTAGGTATTATCCCAAGACTTGACATCAACGTTGCAACAATGACTGGAATTTATCCAACACTTGAAACAACTATTGGACAAATAATTTTACTATCTGTCTACCTCGTTGCATCACTTTACGTGCTTGTTTTACGACCAAAGAGACAAAAAGCCCTCGCTACGATGAGAAAATCGAGAGCACAAGTAAATGAGTGATAGAAGAATTAGAATTGGTATTGATGTTGGTGGCACGTTTACAAAAGCTATAGCGTTAGATATTGTAACTGGTGAAATACTGTCATCGTCTACTGTTCCAACAACTCATACAGCTGAAAGAGGTGTATCTTCAGGAATTGTCACGGTATTGTCCAATTTACTAAAAGAATCAGAAATTAGATTAAACGAAATAGAAATTATTGCTCATAGTACTACTCAGGCAATCAATGCATTGCTTGAATCTGATACTGCCAAAGTAGGAATTGTTGCAATGGGTGTTGGTCCTGAAAAAAATGATGTCATAAAACGAACCAATCTAAGTGATGCCAAAATCAATCATGATAATGATATCAAATCGTCTCATAGATTTCTTGACACATCTCATTTGATTACCGATTCTGAGGTCTCTGATGCAATTAAGGAGTTAAAAGATGAGGGTGCAAAAGTAATAGTTGCAACTGAAGCATTTGGCGTTGATGATCCCTCAAATGAGGAATTTATTATGGAACATGCTACTAAACAACAAATTCCATCCACTGCATCACATGAAATATCTGGAATTTATGGTTTGGAGATTCGAACACTAACTGCTGCAATTAATGCTAGTGTATTGCCCAAGACCGTTCAGGTAGGAAATTTTGTTGAAGAAGCAATTCGTGAAACTGGCGTAACTGCTCCATTGATGATTATGAAAGGAGATGGGGGTGTAACAAGTATGGATACATTTCGTTCAAAACCCATTCTTACAGTATTGTCTGGTCCTGCAGCAAGCGTTGCAGGTGCATTATTGTATCTAAAAGTAACAAATGGAATCTTTGTTGAAGTTGGAGGAACAAGCACCAATATTTGTATCATAAAAAATGGTAAACCCGAAATACGTTATGTAACTATCAAAAACCATCCAACATGCATTCGATCTATGGATGTTAGGGTTCTTGGTGTAGCTGGGGGAAGTATGGTGACACTTGCTAATAATACAATCTCTAGTGTTGGACCACGTAGTGCACACATAGCAGGAATGAAATATTCATGTTATGCAGATGTGGATGAATTATCTACTGGAGAAATAATTCTTGTAAAGCCAAAAGAATCTGATGTTGATGAGTATGTTGCAATAAAATGTAAAAATGAAACTTATGCTATCACAAATACATGTGCAGCAAATGCATTGGGAATGATTGAAGAAGGTGATTATTCATATTCAAATCCTGAATCTGCCAAACTTGCATTAAATATTCTAGGGAAAAAAATTGGTGTCGCAGGTGCGCAAGCTGCGTTATCTATTCTACAAACGGCTTCTTTTGATATTACTAAAGAAGTTACCCGAATCATGAAAGAATTCAAACTTGAATCTTCTAAAGTAAAACTTGTTGGTGGGGGTGGTGGTGCATCTGTTCTTGTTCCTTTTGTTGCAAAACAACTGAATCTTGATTACCAAAAGGCTGACTATGCTGAAGTAATCTCTTCAATTGGGGTTGCCTCATCTATGATGCAAGAGCAACTTGAAGAAACTGTTGTGAATCCAAATCCTGAACAAATATCGAAATTACATAAAAAAATTCATAATATAATGATTGAAAAAGGCTCTACTCCAGAATCTATTTCTGTTGATAGTGTATACATTCCAGAAAAATCACTTTTACGTGTAACTGCATTTGGAAATGTTGAATTAGACAATCGTTTAACTGCAAAAAATATTTTCTCAAAAGATGAAGCAATGGAGCGCGCAATAGAAATTTCTGATATTCCTAAAGATAAAATCAATCTTGAATTCGAAACAGATCATTATTTTGTGTTCTCAGGAACTATTACTACAAAAAAATTAATGATGAAAAAAAGCAAGAAACCTGTAATTGTTATTGACAAGTATGGGCGTGAAAAACTAAGTTTTGGTAATGCAAAAATCATTGATGGTGATGTATCTGATATAGTCTCAGGATTGGATAAATCACTATCCTCTGATTCTGATATTGCACCTCAAGTATACCTTCTAAATGAGTTGAAATTGATTGATTTTTCAGGCCTAACTTCAAAATCACACATTATTGATGCAATTAGTAAAGAACTGAAATCCGTTTCTAATGCATGTGTAATCATCGAATCGAAATAACCAATATTATCTTATTCTAACTATCTAGAATCATAACTTAGAATGATAACTTAGATTAAATAGATTTTTTTTTGAATTCTAATTGTGAAAAAAGTATTATTGTTAGCCCCCTTAATGGCACTCTTGCTTATTCCAATTGCTGCAGAAGCTGAAGCATCACTTGGTGATGATTGGGCTGCAGTTAAGAAAACACTTGGTAATGCATACAAAGCAGAGACAACAGATGAATCACTAAAACTTCTTGCTGATGCCAAATCAATCTATGAAAATTCATTTGCAAACGCTGCAAAAATGCATGATCCTGATACGCATAATGTAATTATGGCCTGTTATGATAATGCAGAGGCAGCATACAAAGCAGGAGATAACAAGCAAGCAAAATTATGGATTCAATGTCAAGAAAAATCAATTTACACACTTGGAATGGTAAAGATGGAAGATGCTATTTCAAAGAACAACGCTCAAGAATATCTTGATTGGTCTACTATTGTACAAAAGAAATTCAAAGTAGCTGATAAAGATCCAGGAACCATGGCATTATTTACCGGAATTGAGAATGACCCATCAAAACTAAAGACATACTCTGCAGTCATCAGAGAAAACATGCTTGACATTTTCGAATTAAAAACCGTTGAAGAATTAGAAGAAGCATTAATCAAATATGCAGAAGATGACACATATTCTGCAAAGAAATATGCTTATGAAGGATTATACTATTACCGAACTCTAGACCCATATGTAGCAGACTCAGTTGGAAGTGCCAAAGCCGGCCAACTCATGAATCTCATGATTGAAGCAATGGCAATTTCTGATTCAGCAAATGATGGCGTATCTGTAGCAGATTTAACAGCACAAATGAAAGACACCAAGAAAAAAGTAGAGAGAATTGTTATGGAGCACAACGGAATTGATGGTACTCCTGAAGCACTTGCACTTGCAGGAATTTCTGATAGATTACACCTTGTTAAAGTAGAATATGTAGATGCAATTGATAATTCTGGAAATATAATTAATGACATGGAATATGCAGAGACTGTAGCATTTGCAGGTGGCGCAGTTGAGATTGCTGATGAAAATTCAGACGTATTGAGAGCAATCTCATCAAGTGACTTTAACACATTACAATCAGAATTAACTTCAATAGCTTCTAATGTTGATAATAAGGCGGCAATTCACACAGTACTTGGTGGTGCAGATGATGCAGCCAAAATTGTAAAGATCTTACAATCAGGTGCAGGTGAAGGAGGTGCTAATCTTGTAGGATACTTTGATACTATTGACAGATTATTAATCACTGCACAAGCAGCATATTCTAATGGTGATTCTGATTTGGCCTTTGAATTAGTAAGTGAAGCATATCTGGATAACTATGAATTCTTGGAAGCACCAATCGCTGACATTGATGGTGACTTGATGCATAAAATTGAAGATAACATGAGAGAAGAACTAAGAAACATGATTCAATCTGACTCATCTCTTAATCTAGTTGAGGCACAGATTACTATGATAACAAAAGATCTTGATAACGCAGAATCATTATTGACTGGTGTCGTTCCAACTGCTGAAGCAGCTCCAACATCCGCACCATCAGGTGGTGGTTGTCTAATTGCAACTGCAGCATTTGGATCTGAAATGGCACCTCAAGTTCAATTCTTGAGAGAGATTAGAGATAATACAGTAATGTCAACAGAATCTGGTACTGCATTCATGACCGGCTTCAATCAATTCTATTATTCATTCTCACCATATGTAGCAGACTATGAAAGAGAAAATCCAGTTTTCAAAGAGACTGTAAAAGTTGCATTGACTCCAATGTTAACATCATTAACACTACTCAACTATGTTGATGTTGATACTGAAGAAGAAATGTTAGGATATGGAATTAGTATAATTCTACTAAACATTGGAATGTACTTTGTAGCCCCAGCCGCAGCAATTGTTGCAATAAAAAAGCGCTTCTTTTAATTCTAAAAATTAGCGCCAGATTTTTTAATCATAAAATCAATACCAAACATGGATTCATGTGGATTAGATGCAATTTTACTTCCTTCGATGTTTGCAATAAAAAATAAAATCATTGGAACGCCCTGTTATGAGGATCCCTCTTGTATTGGATATACGATCGTTGCTTCACTTGGCTTGGCATATGTCGTATATCGAGTTCTGACACGAAACATGAGCAAAAAGGGGAGACGTGAGGCACTCTTGAAATTCTTTTTCAGAGACACCAAAAATTAAATACACATGAGTTAGACGAGAGTTATGCCTGAATTTGTAGAAGAAGAGACTGGAAGACGTCTATATCATGAAAATGAAACTACTCTAGAAATTGAAAAGGCAATTGCTAAGAAATTTGTCCCAAAAAAAGGTGATGTAACATCTAGCTATATGCATCGTGATATGGATGAAGAAGAACCATTTGATGTTGATCGTGCAGCTGATGAAGAAGGAGTACCAATATTACAAGAAAAATCAAAATTATCTCTTTATGATGTAGAGTACAAGCTAGATGGATTAAAGGTGGTCCCAGTGGATAAAAATACGGGTAAAGTTTTGGATGAAAAACAAGTAGTGACACTACGAAAACAGTTATTGAAAAACTGGAGATTTGAGGACGAAGACGAAGACGATGAGTAGTGTCTGTGAAGATCTAGAAGTAATTCAACAGCAAATGCTAGCAAATGTTATTGCACGAATGAGAAAAGAATCAAAAACTAAAAAAGAAAAATTAATTTCAATTCAATAATGCCTTACTTTTTATTAGAGAAATGATATAGTCAATTCAGTGGGGGGTAACTTTGCTTAAAATCCAAAGGATGTTAACTCCTATCCTTAACGGCAGGTGCCATTCTGTCCTCACTATTAATTATATACCCTAAGTTCATTGATTCTTTATGACAGATTCTGTTTATGATCTTCGATGTATTGAAATTCAACATCATGATGGTGTAAGGTTTGCTGCAATCATTAATCATGATGGTCAAAAAATTGCAGGTGGTTTCACTGAAGGTGTTAGTCCGTATGAAGGTGATGAAGAAAAACTCCATAATTTTTACAAATTTGCATTAAATATTTCACTAAGAACTGATGAGCTAAACAATTCACTTGGTGCATTAAATTACATTGCATCCAGACGTGATAAAGTAATCTTAATCAGTTTTCCATTTCCTGTTACCACAAACATACTTCTAATATCTGCTGAACCCGGTCTTGATATTGAGAAACTAGCAGAAAATGTTGTTAAAATATTCTCAGGTGATTCATCTGGATTTACAAAAACACTTGCTGATGACTAGTCTTTTTTTCCTACTACGTGAATGAGTTCTTTTAATTGCCTTCTTAATTTTGCAGGTCTTTTCTTAATTGGATAACCAATACACAGTATTGATGTTGGTCTAAGTTCGGTTCCTATAATTTCTTTTACTTTCTCCTCATCAAACATACCAATCCAAATACTGCTTAGTCCTAATGCAGATGCTGCCAATTGAGAATATGCTGCGGCAAGTGTGGCATCCTGAATTGAGAACTTCATTATAACTTTAGGAGAAAAGTCAAGTTTTACCCTAGATGGGTTCATACAAAAAACCAACACTAGTGGTGTATTCACATATGGTTGATTATTTGACGCCTTGACAAGTTTTTCTTTTGTTTCTTTATCACTAATGTAAAAAATTTCAAATCCTTGAAAATTTCCTGCGGTAGGGGCAGTATCTGCTGCAGCTAAAATTTTATCAATCTTCCATTTTTCTACTGGATTTTTGGAAAATTTTCTAGTTGAACGTCTAGTTGCCATAACTTTGAAAATATCTGTACTTGCCTTTTTTTCTGGTTTTGCTTTTAGAATGGTCTCTAACAATCCTAATCTATCCGATAATTCCTCTCCTGTATCATCCTCTTTTGGTTCATATCCTTTAGGCCATGAACGTCTAGTGTCTATTTTTTTGTCCATAGTCTTTCTTTAATTCTTAAGATAAAAAATTTCCCTATCTCTTAAAATTTGATGCGAATCGTTCTGTAGCCTTTTTCATCTCTTTAACATCTGATATGGAATGTGCATCTGAAAATGCACCTAATTTGCCTGGTAAAAAGAAGATTCCATCTCTTGCAATCATCTCAAAATGATAATTAAACAGTTTTGCTGAATCACATTTTGCGGCATCTGCTGCATTGTTAATCTCTGTCATTCCATTTCTGGGAAAATGTGTCATGAACAATGATCCTTTTCCTGTAACTATCGCATCATGAGAAAAAATTTTTCTAAGCATCTTTGTTGTATCGCTTCCTAGCCTATCCAGTTTTTTATAAAGTATATTTTTCTTATTTTTCAAAACATCAAGTGTTGTATCTCCTGCTACCATTGTTAATGGATTTGCAGAAAATGTACCTCCGCCGATGTAGGTTCTGTTTTTCTTTGAATTTACAGAGGTATTGGCATGTTCCATAATTTCATCTTTCCCACAAATCACTCCAATTGGAAATCCTCCCCCTACAATTTTTCCAAGTGTTACTATATCTGGATCAAGTTTCATAGTTGGATAAATACATCCATATCTGAATCGAAATCCTGTAACAATCTCATCTAACATGAATAATGCATTATTTGTTTTTACTATTTCTTGTATTCCTTTAAGATATTCTTGTGTGGCGGGTATTGCCCCACCTCCTCCCAACACAGGTTCAATTAACACTCCTGCTAAATCCTTCTTTACTGAATTTATAATTTTTAATGATTCTTGTAAATTATTCAAAGGCAATGATATGATATGTTCTTCATCTGTTAGTCCTTGACTCTCTGGAACATCAAATGGCCAGTTCACGGTTTTTAGTAAATCTGTTGTGTATCCATGCCATCCTCCATCAATTTTTGCAATAATTTTTTTACCCGTTACTGCACGTGCTAATCTGACTGAATACATGGTAGCTTCTGTACCCGTTGATGCATAACGTATCTTTTCTGCTACTGGAACTACTTTTGAAATCTTCTCTGAAAGTGAAATTGCATTTTCATTGGATGTTCCGTGCATCCAACCTTTCTTTAATTGTCCTATTGCTTTCTTCTGAATTTGTTTTTGTGCATGTCCTAAAATTAAACTCCAGTGCCCCATCCAATAATCAACATATTTGTTAGAATCCACATCTTTGAGAAATTTACCTTCTGCAGATTTTGTGATAAATGGGTATGGCTCAAAAAATCTAATATTATGATGTACCCCATTAATGTGAACCTTTTTTGCTTTTGTAAATAATCTGGCAGACTGTCTTGTTTTTTTTCTATAAGCCTCTTGTACACTAGTCATATCCTATCTGTTTTCTCTCCTTTCATTATATTACTGATCGCCAAGAATGTCTTTTTACGCCTACATTTTGAATGGTTTATAATGTCTCCTACAACTCAAATTTTCGCATACGTAACGCTTTGGCGGCGCCTTTGATGAAGTATGGCAAGATGCCATTTTGTGATTTAGAGGCCTCCAGTTACGCATACAAAATGAGGATCTGATCATAAAGATCAAATCTGAGATGTGAAGATTATGTGCATTCCGTTAATTCCAATAATAGAAATTAGTTGTGCAAAAAATGTACTTTGAAAATAAAATAATATAGAATCCGTTTGATCCTGACGGACCTGACTGCTATCAGATTGATACTAAGCCATGTTAGTCATTGTAGTAATACAAGGCAGACGGCTCAGTAACACGTAGTCAACCTAACTTATGGACGGGGATAACCTCGGGAAACTGAGAATAATACCCGATAGGTCATGATGCCTGGAATGGTTTATGACTCAAATAATTTATTGCCGTAGGATGGGACTGCGAGCTATCAGCTTGTTGGTGAGGTAATGGCCCACCAAGGCTATTACAGCTACGGGCTCTGAGAGGAGTAGCCCGGAGATGGGTACTGAGACAAGGACCCAGGCCCTATGGGGCGCAGCAGGCGAGAAAACTTTGCAATGCGCGAAAGCTCGACAAGGTTAATCTGAGTGGTTCCTGCTAAAGGAACCTTTTGTTAGTCGTAGAACCACTGATGAATAAGGGGTGGGCAAGTTCTGGTGTCAGCCGCCGCGGTAAAACCAGCACCTCAAGTGGTCAGGATGATTATTGGGCCTAAAGCATCCGTAGCCTGTTCTGTAAGTTTTCGGTTAAATCTATGCGCTCAACGTATAGGCTGCCGAAAATACTGCAGAACTAGGGAGTGGGAGAGGTAGACGGTACTCGGTAGGAAGGGGTAAAATCCTTTGATCTATTGATGACCACCTGTGGCGAAGGCGGTCTACCAGAACACGTTCGACGGTGAGGGATGAAAGCTGGGGGAGCAAACCGGATTAGATACCCGGGTAGTCCCAGCTGTAAACGATGCAAACTCGATGATGCGTTGGCTTATTGCTAGCGCAGTGTCGCAGGGAAGCCGTTAAGTTTGCCGCCTGGGAAGTACGTACGCAAGTATGAAACTTAAAGGAATTGGCGGGGGAGCACCACAAGGGGTGAAGCCTGCGGTTCAATTGGAGTCAACGCCTGAAACCTTACCCGGAGAGACAGCAGAATGAAGGTCAAGCTGAAGACTTTACCAGACAAGCTGAGAGGTGGTGCATGGCCGTCGCCAGCTCGTGCCGTGAGATGTCCTGTTAAGTCAGGTAACGAGCGAGATCCCTGCCTCTAGTTGCCACTATTACACCCTGGTGTAGTAGGGCGAATTAGGGGGACCGCCGCAGTTAATGCGGAGGAAGGAAGGGGCCACGGCAGGTCAGTATGCCCCGAAACTCTGGGGCCACACGCGGGCTGCAATGGTAACGACAATGAGTCCCGAAATCGAAAGATAGAGGTAATCCCTAAACGTTACCACAGTTGTGATTGAGGGCTGCAACTCGCCCTCATGAACATGGAATCCCTAGTAACCGCGTGTCATTATCGCGCAGTGAATACGTCCCTGCTCCTTGCACACACCGCCCGTCGTTTCATTGAAGTTTGCCTTTAGCGAGGTGATGTCTAATTGGCATTATCGAACTTGGGGTAAGTGACAAGGGAAAAGTCGTAACAAGGTGACCGTAGGGGAACCTGCGGTCGGATCACCTCCTTAGAAAGAATTACGGAAAGCACATAATCTTTGCATCGCCATCGATGCATTACATCATGAAAATGATGTAAGAAGGATGTAGCCGACTACCGCACTAGTTCGGCAATGATCGTCATGCATGTGTCTTGTGTAAATTGTGGCCGTAATTGCCGGTGTAAAGACGGTAATAGAGGGATTGCTAGGTTTGAGTAGAGATGAAGGACGTGGCAAGCTGCGATAAGCCCGGGGTAAGCGCACGCGACTTATGATCCCGGGATGTCCGAATGAGAATCTTATGTTTACATACTCCGTTACATAGGTGGCGGAGGTCGAACCGTCGGAATTGAAGCATCTTAGTACGACGTGGAAGAGAAATCAATAGAGATTACCCAAGTAGTGGCGAACGAAAAGGTAACAGCCCAAACTGAATCTGTTATGGTAACTTAACAGAGATGTGGTGTATACGGACTCATATAATGATCCTAGAACATAGTTGAAATAATCTGGAACGTTTTGGCATAGAGGGTGATACCCCCGTAGACGAAATGGTATAGGATTAGTTGAGTACCAGAGTAGATGTCATTGGTAGTTGGCATCGAATATTAGGAGAAAGTAGCTTCTAAGGCTAAATATAACTCAAAACCGATAGTGCACTAGTACCGTGAGGGAAAGCTGAAAAGTACCCCGGAAGGGGGGTGAAAAGTGCATGAAATCTATTACTTACAGACGTGCGTAGCATGAAAGGTGATTTTTCTTGATTGGAGGTTCTAGCAATAGAGCTAAAGATCTTGAGCTCAAATCATCAGTGTTACGCGTTCCGTCTCGAAACACGGGCCAAGGAGCTAACTGTCATGGCAAGACTAAACCTAAAAAGGTGGAGTCGAAGGGAAACCGAGTTCTCGCAGCATTAGCGAGGAGAAGCGTGTGAAAGTGCGTTGAGTCATGGCGGCTAGGCTAGAAGCCAGTCGATCTAATCCTGAGCAAGCTGAAGGCGGGCGAAAGCCCGCTGGAGGGCTGAAGCAGTTCTGACGTGCAAATCGTTTGTGTGACTTGGGATTAGGGGTCAAAAACCAATCTAGACTGGCGATTGCTAGTTCCAACCGAAGCGTCTCGTAGGGCGTCCTTAGTGGAGATAGCGTTTCCTGTAGAGCACTGATAAGGGAGTATGGGGAAGAAATTCCTCGCTCCCCATTCAAACTCCGAAGGGATATGCATCGTAGAAGCTAGGAGACGGGTTCGTGTGACGTAAGGTTCACGACCGAGAGGGGTTTAACCCAGACCGAAGTTAAGGTCCCTAAATTTTTTCTAAGTGTCAAGCTAAAGTGTGTGTTCGCGCCAAGACAGCAGGGAGGTAAGCTCAGAAGCAGCTATCCTTTAAAAAGTGTGTAACAACTTACCTGCCGAGCGTGGGCGCCACAAAAACGGACGGGGCTAAAGAAAAGTACCGATACTTTGGATACATGCCAATGGGCATGTCATGGTAGGTTGGCGTAGTGATTGGGTCGAAGCAGGGCGGTGACGTCCTGTGGACCATTTTCTATTGCAGATCTTGGCGGCAGTAACAGCATAGTAGAGTGAGAACCTCTACCACCGCAAGCGCAAGGGTTTCCAGGCAATGCGTTATCAGCCTGGAGTTAGTCGATCCTAAGGATTACCTCAACAGAGTAATTCGAAAGGGAAACTGGTTAATATTCCAGTACCTTGCAAGTTGCGTTATTATCTATATGAACCACTTCCGGATAGGGGGAGCATAACCATCGTTGTGTCTAAGCGTTCGAGGGATAGGGAGTGTCGTAATGACGAGAACCATCCCGAGGCGTTAATGGCTCTGCGTTAGCAGAGTTCTCTTGATTCCAGGGGACCTTGAAAATTTGTGTAGAAAGTGACTTGCAAGTTCGTACCGAGAACCGACACAGGTGCGCTGGCTTAGAAAGCTAAGGTGCTACGGGTATACCGTATGGTGAGGGAATTCGGCAAATTAGTCCTGTAGCTTAGGTATAAGGGATGCCTGCACACTTCATGAGGAATGGGGTGAGCAGGTTGCAATGACAAGGGGGTTTCGACTGTTTAATAAAAACACAGGCGACTGCTAGTCCGAAAGGATTTGTATAGTCGCTGAATCCTGGCCGGTGCGGGTACCTAAAACTTGGGTTCAACCGAGCTAAGGGCCCGTTAACGCCGGGAGTAACTCTGACTCTCTTAAGGTAGCCAAATGCCTTGTCGGGTAAGTTCCGACGCGCATGAATGGAACAACGAGAGCCCCACTGTCCCCACCTACAACCCGGTGAAGCCACATAAGGTGGACGAACAGTCCATCAACTTCCATCGGGGAGAGAAGACCCCGTGGAGTTTTACTGCAGCTTGTGCTTGTAGTATAGTAAAGATTACATAGTGTATTTGGGAGCTATGCCTCATTTTCTTTGGGAAATGAGTGAAGCAACGATGTAACACCAAATTATTTTTGCAGTACTACTTACCCGGTGCAGACCGGGGACACGTGCAGGTAGGCAGTTCGGCTGGGGCGGCACCCCTCTGAAAAGATATCAGAGGGGCCCAAAGTTTAGTTCAAACGGGTCAGAAATCCGTTGAAGAGGGCAAAGCCAAAAACTAGACTGACAGGATTTCCAAACGCACGGAATTCTGAGACGAAAGTCTGGCTTAGCGATCCTTCCTGCGCCCACTATTGGGGCCGGAAGGTGACAGAAAAATTACCCCAGGGATAACAGGCTCGTCGCGGGCGAGAGCTCCTATCGACCCCGCGGTTTGGTACCTCGATGTCGGCTTTTCCTATCCTGGTCCTGCAGCAGGGGCCAAGGGTGAGGCTGCTCGCCTATTAAAAGGGAACATGAGCTGGGTTTAGACCGTCGTGAGACAGGTCGGTCTCTGCCTGATGGAAGCGTCGCTGTCTGAGGGGAAGTTGCTCTTAGTACGAGAGGAACAGAGCATCGTCGCCGCTGGTGTATCGGTTGTCTGATAAGGCAGGCCGAGCAGCTAAGCGATTTAGGTTAAGTGCTGAAAGCATCTAAGCACGAAGCCTATCCCGAGACATGACAGCGTTACGTTAGTTGAAGGTTCGCAGCAGAAGACTGCGTTGATAGAATGGAGGTGTAGATCACAAGCTTCGGCGAGTGGTGAGCCTGCCATTACTAATAGACCAAAACATCGGTACGGCCACAAACATAGAAAGACACATGCATGACGTTTCATTTTTGATTCTCCTAGTGTAAACTAGGCATTTCAAAAACTATCATTATAAAAAATAAAAAAAAGAAAATTGGTAGTTACTTGATAATAGATATTAAGAAAATTAATTTAAAATTACTAGTCTTACTCTACACTTTTCACATTTACTGCATTTGGGCCTTTTTCTGATTCGCCAATCTCGAATTCGACTTTATCTCCATCTCTGATCTGACCTTCAATGTTTGTTTTGTGAACAAACAAATCTTTGTCTTCACCTTCACGCTCGATAAATCCGAAACCTTTGGTTTGGTTGAACCATTTTACGGTACCGTTTTCCATCTTATTTGTTCATAATTTTTAGTCTATTTATATCTGATTTTTATGATTAGGTCGGACTAATAATATTTACATAAAATTAGGTAAAACTAACAAATTATTATAAAAAAACTTAGGAAAACCTAAAAAAAATACACTTTATTAATCTAGGGTGGTAAAATAAAATATGAAAATAGAAAATAGAATGAAACAAACTGGTTGGACTAGATTCTGGTCTTGGTATGAAAGACATATGACTGAGTCGCTTGCCCTCACTGCGCTCATAATCTACATGCAAATTCCGCATATGATTTGGAACGCGGATCTATACTTGGAATCTGGAATGATCAGTCATGTACATCCTGTACTTGATTTCTTTTTGTATGGTGTAGATTTGATAGAAATTTTTCCAATGATCAATATTGGATTTCTAATCTATGCTAGAATTAGAAAATCACAAAATTCAAAGAATGCATGATCTCATGCATCTGGATTATTTTTCATAAATTCTTTCAAAGCGATCTTTAAAGCTAATGTCTCAATTTTTTGGGTTTTTTGTCCTGCAAGAAAAAAATCTGTAGAATCTGAATTTACTAGTATTGAACTTGCACCATCTTCCATCTCTATTTTTGCAGTTGAGCTATGTTCTAAGACCTCTATAATTTCCTTCAAATCCTCGTGTCTTAGATATAATGTCTTTTCTTCATCATCTGTAAACAACCATGTAATTCTGCACCCTTTTTCTCCTGGTAAATACGGTGTATCGATCTTGAAATCATCTGACATGAAAATATATTATTCCATGAGTTGAAAAGTCTATTCAATACATTCTACCTAGTCTGTTTATTCTAATCTTTGACTTTAAAATAGACATTAACGAAATAGTATAACATTGGATATACTGCAATTAGCTGAAGAGTATTATTATTACACATTTGCGGTAGTATTTGCCATTGGTCTTTTACAAGGCTCAATATTAGCTCGTGGAATAAGAAAAAAATTCCCTAAATTAAAAAAATATGCAAAAGGTGTATCAATAGTCATTCTAATTCTATTCTCAATTAACGCGGCTGGAAATATATCAAAATTTGTAGAGCCCGCAAAAGTTGAATTTTCTGAATTTATAATTCCTGAAACTCCAGAAGATGCATTTCTACTACTCATTGACATGCTGGGATTAAATGCTGGAATTATAGCTGTAACTGGAATTTTCATATCTATTACTTTGATACTTTTATTCAGATTTGCAGATCTGAATCCAATATCCCGTTATTTTGTTTTTACAATTAGTGTAATTGTCTTCATAATTGCCATGTTAGGAAGATTTACTGATTATGTTCCCAACACTTTTCAAATTATTTTGTATGTCATGTATCAACTTGGTATGACTCTTGGAATATTCACTATAATGCGTAGACGTGAAAAAGATTCTCTGGATAATTTCAACTAGTTTTATTTTTATAAAAATATTCTCAGACCTGCACATCTGTTACGAATTGTTACTTCTGTAACTCCAGATGCTTCAGAAATCTCTCTTTGTGTCTTGGTTCCACCTTCTGAAATACATGCAAGATATAATGCGGCAGCTGCTAACCCTGTAGGATCTTTCCCTGCAACAACTCCAATTTTTTTTGCTTTTCTTAGAATTTCCACTGCTTTGCGTTTTGTCTTTTCTCCTAACCCTGCAATACTTGCAATTCTTGGAATACCATTAACTGGGTCTGCAACTGGAACTTTGAGGTCTAATTCTCTAAATACTAATCTGTAACATCGTGCTACATCTTTTCGTCTAATGTTTATTCCATCTGCAACGTTATCCAAAGTTCTAGGTGTTTCTGTATCTCTACAAGCAGCATAAACGCATGCTGCAACTAAACCTAAAATTGAGCGTCCTTTGACTAGCTTTTTCTCAACTGCTTTTCGATAAATATATGCTGCCTTTTCAATTACCGCATCTGTTAAAGATAATTTATCTTTTAATTTATCCATTTCACTTAATGCCTGTCTCAAATTTTTATCTATAGATGAATGAGCTTGTGATCTACTGTCCCATGTTCTCAATCTGTCAATTGATTGTTTCATAGCAGATGAAAGTGGTTTACCTGTTGCATCTTTGTTTACTGCGCCAATAACAGTGGATAATCCCATATCGTGCATTGTAATTGATGTGCCTGCTCCAGTTCTACTCTTATCCACTCCATCATTTGCAAACGATCTCCACTCTGGACCTGATGCTTCACTTGCTTCAGATAAAACAATTCCACATGTTTTACATACAATCTCTCCTGAATTGTCATCCGTGATTAGTGTAGTTTTGTTACAGGAAGGACATCTTTGTTCATTAGATGATTTCAACAAAACTTGATATGCGGTTACACCTTAAATCATTTCACACCTAATCTCATGGTTAATTGTAGGTATTTCTTCATAAAATAATTCCAAATATTTGAAAAAACTAGCGAAACTCTTTATTCATACATAAAATCAATTTCAATATGGTAACAAAAAAGCCCAAAGTTGTAGGAGTTGAAATTCTTAAAAAAAATGGACTAGATGTCGACAAACTTGTGAAACTTCTCATAACAAATGCATCTGTCGAGTTTACTGCTTACTATTACTTTACGAATCTACGAATGCATGCTACAGGAATGGAAGGTGAAGGAATCAAGGGAATAATTGAAGATGCACGTCTTGAGGATCTAAGTCACTTTGAATCTTGTATTGAGAGAATTTTCCAACTAGGTGGAAGTCTTCCAAATGATGCACAAGCATTCATTAAAATGTCTGGATGTGAATTTTTACAATTACCAAAAAATCCGACTGACATTAAAGGAATTTTAGAAAAATGCCTCAAAGCCGAACAAGGTGCAATTGTTAACTGGAATAAAGTATGTAAAATGACATACAATAAAGATCCTGCAACATATGACATTGCTAAAGATATTTTGATGGAAGAGATTGAACATGAGAGCTGGTTCCTAGAATTATTGTATGGACGACCTTCTGGTCACATGCGACGTAAATTCTCAGGCGAACGTCCTCATACACAAAAACATTCTAGAGCATTAGGTTAGTCATTTCCCAAAAATATTGGACTAGTGCTTATTTTTTTATCAACATCTAAAATACAATATGCATATTGTGTATTTTTCATTGAAGGGTACATTATACTCTCTTTATCATTACTATGTTTTAGTCCAATCCCGTGACCTAATTCATGTGTCATGATATATTCTACTGTATCAACATGATACAGTTGAAAATTTCCATCACAACCATATCCTCCTAATGCTACTTCGACTACTCCTTTTCCAAGATTGGCATGGCCCAAAACTCCTTCTCCTAAATCTCTAACAACCCATGTTACCCAAAGATTTGCATTTGTTTTTGTTTTTGATGTTACAAAATTAATCTTGATCTTTTTTCCATCATTTGCAGAAAATTCTGCATCTTCCCACATCTTGAATGAGTTCACTAATGTGCTGACATGATCCAATGGTAAGCCTATCGGTTGTTCATTTACATAAACTTTGTATTCTAAATGGTAGACATCATCTATTAAGACATATTCTGGATTTGGGAAATTTTTGTTTCCAATTTCAATTTGCTGATCATAGTTCCATTTTACATAATCTCTCAAGAATTTCTTGATAACATCGTTACTTGGGTTTGGATACTCAATGTATCTTTTTTCTTGATTCACTTCTTTTTCAATTCTGTCTAAATATCTGGAAAATTCCCATTCATTTCTATCTTTTACCTTTTTTTCGTCTTCTGTTAATTCTTGGATATCTGGAATATCAATTATCAACAACCCATTGCCAATCAAAAAATTAACCCCCTTCAAAAATTCTTCATCAGGTATCTGGCCATCTGCCCACCATCCTGCAGTATTTTTTATCCATGCTGGAATTGATTGCACCGTAGATTGTATCTCATCTGAAGATTCTACATTGATAATTCTATTTTCTATCAAAAATTGTAAAGATTTTACAAATTCTTCATCAGGTATCTGGCCATCTGCCCACCATCCTGCAGTATTTTTTATCCATGCTGGAACTGTTTGTGGAATGTTCAATGCAAACACTTGTGGTTTTTCAACTTCATTGTAAGGATATTTTTTTACAGTCTTTGTTGCAAATTCATAATAGTTTTGTACAATATGATTTTCTGGAAGTATCTCATATGCTTGTTCAAAATATGTCAATGCTTGTTTATATTCTCCAAAATTTCCAAATCCCACACCTAATCCAATCAATGCTGTAGCATCTTGTGAATCTTGCTGATGTACATTATAAAACTCAAGAATTGAACTTTTATGCCTATCGAGATTACTTAATGCAATTCCTTTCATTAATAATGTTTTTTTGTTTTCAGGAGAAATTTCCAAAATCTCATCATACACTTCAACTGCTTGCCTGTATTCTCCTAACATGAAATGATCATTCGCTTTTTTATACAAATTTGGTAGATCATACACTCCCTGCGCAAATGAAACACTCATTGTAGGAGATAAAAACAATACAAAAACCGTCCCTGTAATCAATGAAAATTTTATGAAGTTACTACTAATCATATTATTGAGATTTCTTTTTTTTCAAAATTAAATGATTCTACAAAATATACTGTGCCTATTCACACCTGACTCGAAACAACGTCGCCTACAAAAATTTTCTTCATTTCTTTGGCTGTTTTCAACTTTAATGCTCCGTCATTATCAATCCCGTGAGAGATTCCTGAAATCTCTCCATTTGAAGTATTGATGGTGATCTTTTTACCTATTCTATCTGCTCTTTTTGTCCATTCTTTTACAATTTTTGATTTCTCTCCTTTGTTTAATTGCACCAGAACCTTTTCAAATTGTAATAGAAACTCTCTGAGAAGCACAGTTGGGGATGTATTATCATCTTTTTTTCGAAGTGAATTTACGCCGTAAAAATTTGGACTCTTTGATAATCTTTTTTCTAGCTTTTTTACATCTACATCAAAATTAATTCCAACTCCTAACACCAAATAATCAATATTGTTTGCCTGAAATGAGGCATTCACTAACATGCCTGCAACTTTTTTACCATTCATCATAATATCATTTGGCCATTTTACTTGAGTTTCTATTCCCAATATCGATTTGATTGATTTTGATAATGCCACTGCTCCTGCAATTGGAACTAGAGTTGAACTTGAGACATCAAATTTTGGATGAATAATTAAAGAAAACCACATACCTCCTTTTGGAGATGCCCATATCCTGTCACGACGACCTCTTCCAGATGTCTGCTTTTCAGCAATAATGATTGTACCATCTTCTTTTTTATCCGATGCAATTTGCTGTGCAAAATTTTGGGTGGAATCAATTTCTTCAAAATAATATACTCTTTTTCCAATTACTTTGGTCTTAAGTTCCCGTGTGATTTCCCAAGGAAGTAATTTTTCAGTATCACTTACCAATCTGTAGCCTAATTTTTGTTTTGATTCTATCTTGTATCCAAGTGTTTGAATTTTTTTTATATGTTTCCATACTGCAACTCTGCTAATTTTTAAAACATCACTAAGATCTTGACCGGACAAATATTCAGAATCATGTGTTTGAAAAAAAGACAGTACTTTCACTAATCCAATATTATCGAACGATGTGTATGACATTAGAAACCTATGTCGATGTCAAACCCTCCATCGTCTCCAAGGTCGGACTCACCCGTATTTCCTACGTCCTCATCTATTCCTTGCACGTCTTCAGCTGGAATGAAACTCCCCATACTTGTACCAATCATACTAAACATCATACTAAACATCATCATATCTACTATTCCAAACATCATCATTGAAGGCAAAAATGATTTGTCTTCCTTTAATTTCTGTTCTAACTCTTGTCTGTTTCCTGATTTATAGGAGTTCTCTAATCGATTCCATTTTTCTTGTAAAATTTTTAATTGACGTTCAAACTCTCTAATTCCATCTTCAGTTGGTTTTATCTCGATTTTTACCCCTCGCCATCCTTTCTTCTCTGTTACTATAATCCATCCTGAATTCTCTAATCTTTGTAAAATTGATTCTAATTCTTTTGGTTCTACTCTAGCTTCTCGAGAAATTTTTTCAAAATTAAAAATTCTATGATTAATAATTCCTAAAACAACTGTTTCTTTATTCTCCTCATCCATGATATTTCATTTCAAATTATTGCCTAAAAAGTAATTGAATTTTATATTATGACGCTGTAGTTTGTTTATGATTGAAACCAAGATTATTCCCATATTTCCATTAGATCTAGTCTTGTTTCCTAATCAGGATCTGCCATTGCGAATCTTTGAGCCTCGATATAAGCAAATGGTTGATGATTGCATGCTAGGAGAAAAAGAATTTGGAATTTGTCTTGGACATGATAGTGACACTTTATCAAATTGGCAGGCACCATATAATGTTGGCACAATTGCAAAAATCATTGACTGTAAAGATGTAGACTCCACAAGCGGTCATCTATTTTTAAATGTTAGAGGTCATAGAAAATTTCGAATCATTCGTTTGATTTCACCATCACTTGAAAAAACCAAAGATTACGATCCCTTCACAGTACAGGGAACAAGATCCATTGAACAACTTCATCATAATGATGGTATTGAAAAAAAAATGTACATACAAGCTGAAATTGAAATAATTTCTGACATTGATTCATCAATATCTCTAGGTCAATGGGAAAATTTAGTAGAATTGTGGAAAAATAATATAAAAAAAAGTGCGGGCAATCCTGAATTAACATCTCATCAACTAGATCATGTTTTGGAACAGTATTATCTAAAAACTGAAACTCCTACAATGGAGTATGTTTATTCACTATGTGCATTGGTCTCTCAGACCCCATTTGATCTACAACCAATCTTGGAATGTACAAATATGGACGAATTACTCCAAAAATCTACAAAACTACTGGAATCTGACATAAACTCTGAGTAAATTCAAACCTAAAGTTCATAAGCGATGAAAAACTATGAGCTAAAATTCGGAAACATAACATGGAAAAATTTGGAACATTAGAATTTGTATTGGATCGTTATTCTGGAACCTGGTGCTGGAAGATTTCTGGAAATCGTGCAGTGAACATGGTCTCAAAATTAATTCCGCGTGGATGGTATGGTGATAAACCTGATGAAGTCATTGTATCTGACAATGATGAAAATACCAAAAAATTAAAAATGATCAACGATCGCTATTCCTTTGAAATTTTATCAAACTCTGTTTGGAAACGAAAAATTGCCCCACTAACAATCAAAAAAATACGTGTGCCAAAAATTGAAAAACTACAACAAGCTACACCTAGCAAACAATTCCGTGGAACTCTACTTGACTTTCAAAGAGAAGGTCTGGACTTTTTAATCAAATCAAGTGGGAACGCATTGCTTGCAGATGAGATGGGTCTTGGAAAAACTGTCCAAACACTTGCATACATGTCAAAAGAGAAAAACGCATTTCCTGCACTAATTATTGCACCACTTGTAACTCTGACAAACTGGCAAAGAGAGATTGAAAAATTCCTAAAGAAAAAAGGAAAAAATGGTAAAATAATTGAAAATGATGTTCCATCTAGTACAATGATTCGAAATGGAAAACTTGCTGACATTGGAAAATATGATTTTTACATTATTAACTATGAACTTTTACATAAACGACTTCCTGATTTACTAAAACTTGGAATTCGTTCTGTTGTTTGTGATGAGGTACAACATCTCAGGTCTAAGACCACTCAAAAATATGCAGCAGTCAAAACATTGGCCGCACTTGAAAGTATAAAGTATAGGGTTGGGTTATCTGGAACTCCTATTTACAATCGTGGTTCTGAAATATGGCCAATTGTTGATATTCTAAAACCTGGTCTACTTGGAAGCTTTAAGGAATTTTGTGAATACTTTTGTTATGTAAATGAAAAAGGAAAAGCAATTGTACTTGAAAACAAACGTGATACGCTACGCAATCAATTAACTAAACATGTAATGTTGAGAAGAAAAAAATCTGATGTCCTAAAAGAACTAAAAGATAAGGTTCGTTATCCTGAAATGATTCATGCTGATGAAAAATTCTACAAGGCTGAATTAAGTAAAATTTGGAAGAAGCTTGAAGAAGAACAAAAATATGCAGAATCTGCATTTGATAAATCTGCATCATATCATCGTGCAATAGAAAGTGAAAGACAGGCAGCAGGTCTTGCAAAACTTGCACATGTTACAAACTTTGTAACAAACATCATGGAGATCGAAGAAAGTGTGGTTGTGTTTTGTCATCACAAAGCAATTCATAATTTACTTCATCATAGTTTGACTAATTATGATCCTGCATCAATAATTGGAGGTCAAACCGATACAGTTAGACAACGTGAAATTGATAGATTCCAAAAAGGTCAGACAAAACTAATGATTGCAGGACTGCGAGCCGGAAACGTTGGAATTAATCTTACAACTGCAAAATATGTTATTTTTGCTGAGCTTGACTGGAGTCCTGCAATTCACCGTCAAGCCGAAGATCGTTTACACAGAATTGGTCAGAAAAATACTGTCTTTGCATACTATCTGGTAGGAAAAGGAACTCTTGATGAACATGTTGCAGAGATTCTAGTTGATAAAAGCTATGAGATTGACACTATACTTGACAAGCAAGGTGAATCATTTGAAAACAAAGAAAAGGCAAAGATGATTCTTGCCCAAATTCATGACAAGATTGGAACCAAATTATAACCTCAATATTTTTTAGTTCAAAATTTTTAGAAGAAATATGGACTTTATGTTAGAAGAAGAAATGATTGATCTTTTGACATTTTGTTTACAAAATCCTAATTCTGATGAAGTAGAATCCAAAAAATCTCGATTCATACAAGTTGGAAAAGAAATCTTTGATAATGGAGGGGTTGACGCAATGGAAAACTTCTTTTTTGCAGTGGAAAATAGAATTGAAGGTGAAATTGAAAAATCTCCAAAACCATTTCGTTCATTATGGAATGGTTTGTCTGATGAATGGAAATATCCATAGGAAAATTTACTAAAAAAGATTATTTGATGTTCAGTTATGCTTTGCCTATTCTGAACATCGAAATGCCGCATGTTGGGCATGTACCTTTTGTTGCTGGTTTACCATTTTTCATAGTTACAGCTTGGGTACTATTCATTTCTCTTTTGTCTCTGCATTTTACGCAGTATCCTATTACCATGTACTTTTAACTGATCTCTCTTATTAGCAAAAACCTGTTAATTTTTTTCAACACTTTTAGTTACTTTCTCCGCTGATTTTTAGGAATAAATCAAATAGTTTACGTTATATCTAATTCTCTAGTGAATTTTCTTATGAAAAAGATTATTTTTGGAATTACCTTTTTTGTCTTAATTTTTCCTATTGCTCATGTATTTGCTGATGACTTGACACTTAACATTGATAAGACAATTTATGAAAAATCTGATTTTATTTCTGTATGGGGGTCCACCTCCCTTGACTCTGTTTTTATTTCTGTAAAAGATCCTGATGGAAATAATGTCTGGAATGAAAGCCTAAACTCTGATAACGAAAATAAATTCTCCACTTTGATAATTGCAGGAATTGGTGGATGGACAAAAAGTGGAAATTATCTGGTAGTGGCTGAATCTGGTAATTATGTGGCTTCTACAAAATTTTTCTACGATTCAGGCGCACAAGTAAATCCTCCTTCTGCAGTATCTGATTATTATGTTAGTCAAGAAGATCTATATCTCACATTTACCATTGCAGTAATCATTGTTGCAGGAATTTTCATTTATCTTGCAAGACATATCATACTACGAAAAAAAACAAGTTATGATGATGCTAAATTAGATTCTAAAAAGAATCGTGATTATGAAAAATACCACTCTGAATGGTCAGAAGAAGAAATTTTTGGTTCACACAAATCAACTACTGATGCAAAAGAATTTCGTGAAATGTATAATGATAATTCCTTACCAAACTATTATCTTGTATTGGGGTTGACAAATGATTCATCTCAATTAGAAATTAAAAATCAATACAGAAAACTCGCAAAACAATATCATCCTGATAGAAACAAGGATTCTTCAGAAGAAAAAATGGCTCAAATTAATAAAGCATATGAAATTTTGTCTGACAAAAAACTTAGAGCAGAATATGACAAGTTTTGCAAATTACTGTGACTCTATAATCACATCTTTTAGTGTTAGATAAAGAACAACTTTAGATGCATTTTGCATGCTGTTTGTAAGATTTGTTACAAGTGAAATTTTTTGTCCATCTTTATCAACTCCTTGTAACGTTATATCTAGAAAATCTTTGTTTGGTCCAAGCATAGCCTTTGAGAGATGCTTTGATACACTTGTATCTAGAATGGTTGCTTGTACCTTCAACTCTTTCAATTCTGCAAAATACACCCCTCCTCTTGTTGTAGGCTCTGTGATTGGGTTTTCTGTCTGAAAAACCTTAATATCATTCACTGCAAAAGAATTTTCTCCAATTAGCATCCTAAAATTCGAGCTGTTTTTGTGTACTATTTCTTGCAACTCTTTTTCATTCATTACCTATTTGAAAAAATTAAAAAATATATGTCAATACAATTGTAGTTAGATATGGCAGAATCTATATCAAAAGACCAACTAAGACAAGAACAAGACCAATTTGTTATAATTGATGTCAGAGAACCAGATGAGATTGTAAACGGGGCAATTGAAAACTCTCAGAATATGCCTTTAGGACTTGCTATAAGAAATGCAAAAAAAGGCCAAATCGATGACCTCAAAGATAAGAAACTCTGTGTTTACTGTGCATCTGGTTACCGTGGAAACATTGCAGCTGATGAATTAGTAAAGGCTGGATTTTCTGTAGTGAATCTTGAAGGCGGTTACATGGCATGGGCGCAATAATTGAGTTCTAATACAATTAGAAAGGCACAAAAACTTGTTGACAATGGGGGGGTTGTAAAAATTGAAGATGATCTTTTTCAAGTAAAATCTTCAAGTGATCCTTCTAAATCTTATTTTGTAACTCCTGATTCTTGTGAATGCCCTGGCTTCAAAAATTTCTATAAATTTCATCATGGAAACGGTTTGAAAGCAAATTGCTCTCATTTGGAGGCAATTCGTATATTTCTAAAAGAAAATAAATAAAAAATGCTGATTGATTGAATCAGATTGTTTATATATACATATTCGGTACTTCTACCAGTGATTAACTCAAAACACACACTGACAATTTTGGCAAGCATAATGCTAGTCGCAGGTATGCCTTTGGCATTTGCAGATATGCATAGTGATGGCTTGACAATTGAAGCAGATGCAGTTGAGGGTTCAACAACAATCACCATCACAGGACACGCTACCTCAAGTAACGTTCCTGTAACAATCATGGTAATTGCTCCAAATGGAAACGTTGTTTCTATTGATCAAATCAACCCTGATTCTGATGGCTCATTCACTTCAACAATCGGTGTTGGTGGTCCAATGTGGAAACAAGACGGCGAGTATTCAATTACCGCACAACAAGGTTCTAACAATATGAACAAATCAACCGTTGTAGTAGAAGTTGCTGATGGCGCAGTAGTTCCAGAATTTGGTACAATCGCATCTTTGGTACTTGTTGTTGCAATTTCTTCAATCGTAGTACTATCTGCAAAAGGCAGACTTAGCTTCACACCACGAATCTAACTGTCCACTTTTCTTATTTTCTTATTTTTCTTTAGTACTACCTATAGACTTGTTAAACTTCTTAAGACGCATGTTTCTTCAAACAATATAGTTGGATGTCGAAAAATTTCAAGATGATGTTTACTCTATAACTGAACTCTTGTCTGAGCATTTGCCTCCTGAATTAACTCCTAAATTGAATTTTGTTAGACAAACTCTAATTGAATTCTACAAAAAAAATCTTGTAAAGATTAATCATTCTATTCTTGAATTAATCTGTGCAGCCGAGCTAATCTCTCATGGATTTTCAGTAGACGTTGAAAAATCAGTCTCAGATATTTTGGTATGTGATTTATTTGGAAAAAAAGGTGATGGAACCTCTATAATTGAGATTGAAACTGGTTTTACTCCTCCTGAACATGCCTTAGATACCGTAGATTACTATGTGGCAAGAATTGTCAGTAAGATTGCAAGATATAGTAAATACTGCGGAAAGTTCTCCCTTGCAACTCCTGTAGTGAACATTTTGCCTATATCTGACATATTTTTGCTTTCACCAAATGCACGAAAAACTGAAGATGTAATGAAACTAAAAAAACTCTGTGACCGATTTTACAAAAACCCTCAGATTAAATTAGAGGATATTCAAAACGCTCACATTCATTCCATCTATTTGATAAACACTGATAAAGGATTTGCCAAAGAAATGGATCCTGAGATGTATCTTCAATTAACAAAACAATTGATGTCACAAAGTGAAATTGATCTTTAGTTACACAAATCTGATCCTTGAGAATCTTAATTTCTCATAAGGTTTAATACCTGACTATCTAGGATGATTGCCATATGACTAAATACAAGTCCACAGCTGAAGTGATGAAAATTATCAGTGATAAAGATAAGATCAGAAACTTTGGTGTCATTGCACACGTAGACCACGGAAAAACCACTATGAGTGATAGTCTTTTGGCACACTCTGGAATTATCTCGCCATCAACTGCTGGAAGTGCATTAGCAATGGATTCTATGAAAGCAGAACAAGAAAGAGGAATCACAATTGTTCAAGCTAATGTCACATTACACTATCAAGAAGATGGCAATGATTATGTCATCAACATGATTGATACTCCTGGACATGTAGACTTTTCTGGTCGTGTAATCCGAAGTCTTAGAGCAATTGACGGTGCTGTTGTTGTTTGTGATGCAGTAGAGGGGATAATGACTCAAACAGAAACTGTAACTAGAATGTCACTCGAGGAAAGAGTTAGACCTGTTTTGTATATTAATAAAATTGATCGGCTCATCAAAGAATTGAGATTAACTCCTGAAAAAATGCAAGAAACACTTGCAAATGTTGTTCAAAATTTTAATGAATTAATCGATACTTATGCTGAAGATGAATACAAGGAAAAATGGAAAGTATCAATTCAGGATGGAAGTGTAACATTTGGTTCTGCAAAGGACAGATGGGCAATTAATGTAGATATTATGAAGAAAAAGGGTGTTACCTTCAAAGATGTGATTGATGCATATTCAGATTCTGGCAAAGTTGAGGATTTAGTAGAAAAAGCGCCTCTGGCAGAAGGTGTTCTTGGAATGGTAGTTAAACATCATCCGCCACCACATACTGCACAAAAGTATAGAATTCCAAAAATTTGGAAAGGTGACTTGGAATCTGATACAGGTAAAGCACTTCTTGCATGTGATGATAATGGCCCTACAATTATGATGTGTGTTAACATGACAATTGATCCTGCAGCTGGCCCTGTAGCGATTGGAAGATTATTTTCTGGAACCATAAAAGATGGTCAAACAATTAACATTATTGATACAAAACGTGAAGGTCGTGTACAATCTGTAAACTTTTTCATGTCAAATATAAGAGAACAAGTAGGTCAATTGGGCGCCGGAAACATTCCTGCATTACTTGGATTAACTGATGTTCGTGCAGGTCAAACTCTTTCTACAGTAAAAGGTATTCCTGTGTTCGAAGCATCAAAATATGTTTCAGAACCTGTTGTACAAATGGCAATTGAACCAAAACATCCAAAAGACTTGCCAAAACTTGTAGAAGTTCTACGAAAACTAACAATTGAAGATCCAAACCTTGTAATCAAAATTGATGAAGAAAGTGGTGAAACTATCATGGCAGGAATGGGGGTATTGCACCTTGATGTTGCAGTTAACTTGATCAAAGATGCAAAAGTTGAGATTATAACTTCTGAACCATTAATCAACTACAGAGAAACAATTAACGGTGGTTGTGAACCTGTCATGGCAAAATCTCCAAACCGTCACAATAAAATTTTCATGAAAGTAGAACCACTAGAGCCTGAAATTGCTGAGATGTGTAGAAATGGGACATTAAGTGAAATGAAAGATAAAAAAGAGACTGCTCAAATATTACGTGATAAAGGCTGGGAACCAGATGTTGCAAAGAAGGTTATGAGATTTGATTCTCGTGGAAACGTTATGATTAATGGCACAAGAGGTGTTCAATTTGTAGATGAATCTACTGATTCGTTACTATCTGGATTTGATGAAGTAATGAGTGAAGGCGGTTTAACAAAAGAACAGGTACGAAACTGTAAATTCACATTTACACACTTTGTTCCTCACGAAGACACTGCTCACAGAGGCTTGTCACAAATTGGTCCTGCATCAAGACGTGCATGCCTTGCAGCATTTTTGTCTGCAGAGCCTGTATTACTAGAACCAATGCTTGCAATTGAGGTACGCGTTCCAACTGATCTTATTGGAAATGTTTCATCTGTATTGCAAGGAAAACGTGGTAAAGTTTTGGACATGCAACAAAAAGGTGCAACAAGTATTGTAATTGGCGAGGTTCCTGCAGTTGAAACATTTGACATCTCTGAGAAAATGCGTGGTCAAACAGCTGGTAAGGCAATGTGGAATACACACTTCAAAGCATGGACACCTGTGCCAAAATCAATTGCTGCAACTCTAACTGAAGATATACGAAAAAGAAAAGGCTTAAGCCCAAATCCTCCGGAACCAACTGAATTTATCGATAGAGACTAATGGTCAAAATCGAAACCTTTGATGCAACTACCTTCTGGAATAAATCATATGCACATCAACGTGGCAAATTACTAAAACGTGTTCAAGTGCCTGATGATCAAATTAAAATTTTGGTAAACAAACCATATTTGGAGCTTCCTGCACCGCTTAGATATGAAATAGAAACAAGTGGAATTAAAAAAACTGAGTTAACATAGGCTTAATCAAATAAATAGAAAAACAATAATTGTGTTTTATACATGAAAACTGGTCTTTTTATTATTATTGTATTAATCTCTGGATGCTTTGCAGGTTTAGTACATGGCGGTCTTAATCTCATTCTTGTTGAACCATATCTTGATCAAGCAATTAGTATAGAAAATCAAACATTATTTGCAACCGGTGAAGAAGAGGATACTACTTCATTCTGGGTTGAATACAACTCGTATCGTGTATGGCAAAAAGGTGGACAAGTTTTAGCTGGTGCAATACTTGGAACTTCAATTGCAGCATTAGTGGGGATTGTATTTCTTTTTGTGAGAAAAAGTCTTCCCGAAGGAAACAATGTCAAAAAAACGTTAATTCTATCAGGGTTAATGTGGTTTACAATCTTTGTAATTCCATTTCTAAAATATCCTGCCAATCCTCCAACTGTGGGTGATGCCGAAACTGTCGTAATGAGAGGAATCTTATTTTTATCGTTCATTGCAATCTCTGGATTAGGGGCTGTTGCATTTTATCAAGTCTACAAGAAACTACAAAATAAAAAATTTCTTGCATTTGTAGGATATGCTGTATTTATTGGTGTAGCATTCTTTTTAATGCCAGAAAACCCGGATGAGATTACCGCACCTATGGATCTAGTTGAAGGATTTAGAGGTGCATCGTTTGTAGCTGTATCTGTTTATTGGTTAACACTCGGACTAATTCTTGGAGGATTTGTTGAAAAACTTCAAGAGCGACTTAATCTAAATAGATAATAATTTGAACGATCGAAACACTGGATATCCATAAATTATCTGAAATTATATCAAAAGTAATGAAGGCAATATGGAATGATACAATAATTGCAGAAAGCAGTGATACCGTTGTAGTTGAAGGGAATCATTATTTTCCACCTGATTCGATAAAAAATGAATTTTTTAAAAAAACTGATACTAGTACGTCATGCCCATGGAAAGGTATGGCAAGTTATTATTCTGTCATCGTAAATGGGAAAACAAATATCGACTGTGCATGGTATTATCCTGTTCCTAGTAAAGAGGCTGAAAAAATTAAAGATATGATTGCTTTTTGGAATGGTGTACAAGTAATCTAAATAGTAGTTTATGATGGATTCCTTATGGTAGGTCCACAAGATGGAGGATTTGGCTTTGATCAATCAAAAAAATACACAAGTGTAGATAATTTAGAAAAAATTTGTGTTCAATGTCAGGCAGGACAACACAAAAAATGTCTTTTCAAATCAAAAGAAGAGCCGAGTTGTGATTGTGAACATTGTCTAATTTATGGCTAGAATTAGTTTCAGCTTAGAAAAATAACCTTTAATCATAACTATTTCTATAAAATTAAAATGGAAAAAACTCCTAATGACTCAAAAGCTGAAGTAATTATCAGAATGTTTCCTTCAGATGCAAACCCTGCTGGAAACGTCTTTGGTGGTGCAATTTTAAAGCATATAGACATGGTTGCAGGAATTGTTGCACAACGTTATAGTCAAACAAACGCGGTAACTGTTAGTATGGATAAGATAAGTTTCTTGAAACCTGTATTTGTTGGAAATGTTCTATTTGTAAACGCACGTGTAAACTATGTTCAAAAATCATCTATGGAGATTGAAGTAAATGTTGAAGCTGAAGATATTGCAAAGGGAACACGTGTTCATACTGGTAATGCATATGTAACATTTGTTGCATTAGACGATAACGGAAAACCAACTCCAGTTCCAACATTACATATTGACAATTCTGAGGATCAAAAGCGTTTTGATGAAGGAAAATTTCGTATGGAACGACGATTGAAACAACGAGAAAATTAGTCTATCGCTCACACAACTTATAGATATTCTAAGCGCTGAATGGATTATTATGGTAAAAAGCAATTATGAAATTTTAGGTGTACCTGAAGATGCATCACGAAATGAAATCCGTAGTGCATTTAGAAATCTTGCATTAACACACCATGCTGATAGAGGTGGCCAAGATGAAGAATTTATTATAATTAAACAAGCATTTGAGGATCTTAAGGCAGGAAAAAAATTTCCTGACTCGCTTGATGAGAAAAAACGTAAATCAAAATTCTTTTGGGGCACAGATGAAGAACAACGTCTTCGTCATAACACATTATTATCTAATGATGTTGCACAAGAAATCAAAGTTGCACAAGAATGGATTGATGCATTAAGTAGAACTAACGCAGATGGAATTAGATTATTTGGTTCAAATGAATTGGGACAAATAGAACTTGAAAGAAAACATACTGGTGCTTTATCAATCAAAGGAAAATTTTGGGCTGGAAAAATTTCTTATGTAAATCATGTGTTCATGTGGGGGAGCATGACAAGTCCATATTTTTCAGATAACGTTGATTCAAAAACTCTAATTCATCTTACTAATGGAACCTTCAAGTTAATGGAGCCTTTAGAAAATGGTTACAATATTGAAAATGGTTCTCATATTATAGTAGATCATGGTGATATTATTTGTGGTAATGTTAATGGAATACGACAACAGGTACCACATCCAACTGGTCGTGTTGGTATGTCTGTAACCAACGAACATTTTACTAAATTGGAAGCACCAAATGGGAAAATTATTGCAGGTGATGTTCGTGAAACTGTTTTGTTAGATGCTGAAGAAGTTTTAGTGCTCAATCTTGTTGATAACATAATTGTAAAAGGAAAGAAAATCTTTGTTTTTGGTTCTAAGGTTAGCTATGATGTATTTTTTGAGTTAAAGGAAGGTGGTGTAATCCGTTTCTATGACAAAGGTTCTGGGTTTGATATTAGTGATGATGCAATATTAAAACTTGAAAATGGAAAGGAATTTTTCCTAGATGATCTTAAAACTAAAAAACTAATTGGATTTGGTGGACGTGATATGACATATGAATTTCTAGATAAATTGGAAGAAAGTAGTGGTGTGATTCCGTCTAATTGGACATCTAAACTGTCTGGCTTGTTTAAGAAAAAATAACTACTTTTTAATTCCCAGTGCTCTATTTTTCAATCTTAGTTGAGTACTTCTACATTTTCTGCATCTTGTAGCACTAATATCTAATCTTGCACCGCATGAAATACAAATTTTCATATGTAGTCTTGCTTTTTGTGCAATCTGTTTCTTTAGTGGATCTGCAACTGGCATAGTAATTACTAAAAAATGTGTTATTTATTCTATTAGCTATTCATTTTTCCCGCTAAGAGCACTGCAACTTCGCCTGGTCTCTTTGCAACTGGAATGTTTGCCTTTGCAAACATGGATATTTTTGATTCTGCAGAGCCATAATTTCCCATGACTATGGCTCCTGCATGTCCCATACGCTTTTCTTTTGGTGCTTGGCGTCCTGCAATGTATCCGACAATTGGTTTACTAAAGCCTGTATCAATAATGTGTTGAGCCAAAATCTCTTCTGAATCTCCTCCAATTTCTCCAACTATCACCATAGCCTCAAGTTCTGGGTCATCTTTTACCATGTCAAATGCATCAATCATTCTTGTTCCATTTACTGGGTCTCCGCCAATTCCTATTGTGATATTTTGACCAAATCCTGCACTAGTCAGATTATTTGAAATCTCATAAAGTAGCGTTCCGCTTTTTGATAATACTGCAACTTTTCCTGTTGAAAATGGAGTGGCAGGCATAATCCCTACTTTGATTAATCCTGGAACAATCACTCCTGGTGTATTAGGTCCAATAATTATCGCATCCTTTTTCTTTGCTAATTCAATTGCCTCCATAGCATCTCTAATTGGAACGTGCTCAGGAATTGCTACTAATAGTTTAATTCCTGATTCTAGAGCATCTTTTGCTGCTCCAAGGAAAAATTTCGCTGGAACAAAAACTATTGAAATCTCTGCTCCTGTTGCTTCTACTGCTTCTTTCACTGAATCGTAAATTGGAACTTTGTCTTCAAATATCTGTCCTCCCTTTCCTGGTGTAACCCCTGCAACAATGTTTGTACCGTAATCTAACATTAATTTTGCATGGGTTGAACCATATTTACCGGTAATTCCTTGAACAATTACCTTTTTCTTTTGATAATTTCCATCTGTATCTTTTTGTCCACGAAGAATCTCATAAATGTCTGTCATTTGTTTGCCTCCATTACTACGCCATTAATTGCATCCTCAATTGAATCAAACATTTTGGTTTTCGTATCTTTTAGCATTTCTTTTGCTTTCTCTGATTCAGTACCCATGAGTCTTGCAAAAACTGGTATGTCGATTAAATTATTATTATATGCTTGAATAAAAGCCTCTGCAACAGTTGTGGTCTTTACAATTCCCCCATAAAGATTTACTAAAATACCTTTGACTCTTTTCATTTTACTAATCAGTGTTAATGCTTCGTATACAGTTTCTGTTGTTGCCCCGCCACCTACGTCAAGAAATGTGGCTGGTTTACCACCATTATCTGAAACAAGATCAAACGTTGACATTACTAATCCTGCACCATTTCCTATTACCGCAATATTTCCTTCAAGCTCAACAAGTGAAAACCCACTTTTCTCTGCTTGTTCTTCTAATTCTGATTTTTCCTGATATTTTTGCAATTCATCATGCCTAAAATTTGAACTGTCATCTGTCATCACTTTTCCATCAAGTGCAATTAATGTGCCATCTTTTAGAATTGCAAGCGGATTGATCTCTGCCAACTCTGCTTCTTTTTCAATAGTCAATTTTGATAATCTTTGTAACATGTCTACAAATTGTTCCTCCTGTGAATCTTTTAATCCAATCTCATTTGCAACCTCTTTTGCTGTTTGAGTATCTACGTCTCCTAATCCAACTTCACGAATTGTTTGATTTTTCACTGACTCAATTTCAACTCCCCCTTCTGATGACGCTATAATTGTATAGCATCTTTTACTTCTATTCAGAAAAAGAGATAGATACAGTTCTTTTTCTATATCTGCCATTTTCTCAAGTAAAATTGCACGTGTTTTTTCACCTTTGATTGACATATTTAGTAATTGAGGATATTTGAGTTCAAATTCATCATCACTACTACATTTTTGAATTCCTCCTGCTTTTCCTCTTCCACCTACAGGTACCTGAACTTTGATGACAAATGGATATCCTAATTCTTTAGCATCTTTTCTTCCTTTTTCGATATCTTTTGAGGAAATACTGGGTGGAGTTTTAATGCCAAATTCTTTAAAAAGTTCTTTTGCTTGATACTCTAAAAGTCGCATGAATTTTATCTAAAAATGGACTTTATATTCTTATTAGCTATTCGAATTTGTCTTCTAACAAATCCACTACTTGTCCAAAAAGGTCTTTACTCTTTTTTAAGAGTC
>CABXKZ010000003.1 GCA_902512865.1 uncultured marine group I thaumarchaeote
CATCAACATCAATTCCTTGTTCAGACAACATATGATTGAGATCCATTGCCTCACCTTGTGGTAGTCCCTCTGCAATGTCTAAGAGCAAAATTTCATCGTCTAATCGTCTTAATGCTGAAAATAGTGCTGCATCTCCTCCGACTTTACCTGCACCAATTATTGTAATCATGACTAAATTTCAAAATATTGAATAATTAAATCTATGTCGAATAGAATTTTGCAAACAGATTTTTATGTATTTTTATCATTTTAACGACATGGTACTTTTCATAGATTGTCAAGTTGCTGGTATTTCAGGTGATATGATACTATCGTCATTAGTAGATCTTGGTGCAGATAAATCCAAAATTATTGATGGAGTAAAAGAATCTGCGAATTTCTTACAAGGCTCAACAATCAAAAAATTAGATTTCATCAAAGTACAAAAAAAAGGTAAATCTGCTACTCAATTAGTTCTAGATATTGATGAAGATACACATGAACGAAAAGGAAGTGAAATTAAAAATTGTATTAAATTAACCTCTGAAAAACTTGGACTATCAAACTCTGCAAAAGAATTCGCAGAAAATTCCATTAACACCCTTATCAATGCAGAATCCAATGTTCATGGAGACTCTGATTCATCTGTACATTTTCATGAAGCATCAAGTATTGATACTGTAGTTGATATTGTTGGAACAGCAATTGCATTAGATGATCTTAATCTTTTTCATGAAGAAATTTTCTGTTCACATGTTGCAATAGGTGGAGGAACTGTATCATTTTCTCATGGAACAACCTCTAATCCAGCTTATGCGATAACTGAAATTTTTAAAAATTCTAATATAATTGTCACAGGAGGTCCTGTAAGTGAAGAACTAACAACACCTACTGGGGCAAGTATCTTAGTAAATCTAGCCTCTTCATGTAAAGAATTCTTTGTTGATATGAGTATAGACTCAGTTGGATATGGTTCTGGTACAAAGGAATTTGATAGTTTTGCTAACGTATTAAAAATAATTCAGGGAAAATCAAATGAAACTCTTGATAAAGATACTGTAAAAGTACTTGAAACAAATCTTGATGATGTTTCTGGCGAAGTCATCGCAAATACAATAGAGAAATTAATGGAAAATGGAGCTAAAGATGTTACTGTAACACACGCAATCACAAAAAAAGGTAGACCATCTCAATTAGTGTCTGTAATATGTGACTCACAAAATGCAAATTTATTACTAAAAATACTCATTAATGAAACAAGAACATTAGGTGTTAGAATTAGAACTTCAGAACGATATGTGGTACCAAGAAAAATTATTGAGTCTCAGGTTACGCTTGAAAATCAGAATTTTATTATACATTACAAAATTTCAGACTCAGAACATTTCAAATTAGAATATGAAGATGTTAAATCAATATCAAATGAATTAAACCTCTCTTTTAATAAAACAGAAGAATTACTAAAAGAAAAGATTAAGAAAAAAAATGACTGATTTAGAAAAATTGTTAAAATGGTTTGATGATAAGGAAAAAGTGTTAATTTCTCTATCTGGTGGTGTTGATAGTGCTCTTGTTGCATATGCTGCAGAAAAGGTATTAGGCAAAAATGCAATTGCTGTCACTGCTGATTACAAAACCTTATCTTCTGAAGAACTGGATTCGGCAAAAAACATAGCTCAGGAAATTGGAATTACACACAAAACAATCACTTACAATGAATTGGATAATGATGATTTTGTAAAAAATGATGAGAAGCGATGTTTCTATTGTCGTGATGAACTATCGAAAAAATTGCTTGAACTTGGTGAATTATTAGAAATACAAACAATCGTTGATGGAACACAAAATGATGATCTTGGAGATTACCGACCTGGAATCGATGCATTACATCAAAATGGAATTCGTAGTCCTTTGTTAGAAACTAAGTTCACAAAGGATCTTGTGAGAAAATGTGCGAAGTCTATAGGATTATCTATATTTGACAAACCATCTAACTCATGTCTTGCCTCTAGAATACCTTGGGGACAAAGAGTTACTGCAGAGAAACTTGCTAGAATTGAGATGGGAGAAAAGATTATCAAACAAAAAACTGGAATTCATCAAGTTCGTGTAAGGGACATTGATGGAACCGCAAGAATAGAAGTTGAAACTAATAAAATTGATTTGTTGAATGATGATATTATTAAAAATGAGATATTTTCAAAATTAAAAATGATCGGATTCTCTAAAATTGAAATAGATCCTAATGGATATGTCTCAGGAAAATTAAATGTTATTTTTGAGAATTAGATTCTTGGCATAATGCTTAATCTTGATTTTGCAGATACTGCAATTATTGAAACAATTGCTACTGCAAGAACAATCATGGCAATGGTGCCAAATTCTGGAACAACATGTGTGCCTATGATCCTTATTTTCTCATCTCCATCTTTGACAGGTATACTTATGGCACGATGACTATCATCACTTTTTATCTTTATGTAGTCCGTTTGAGTTGGAATATCTGAATCTTTTTCATATATTGAAACTATGAACTCTATATCCTGTCCTGCATTTGATAACGAATCTATGCTTTCTCTTGACAAGTTTATATCTAAAATTCCATCTGATTCTGTTAGAATATCAATCTCTAATGAAAGATTCTTCTGATTTAATTCCATACTCGTCACAATTCCTCCTTTCATTGTATATGGCACATCAAATGTACCTGCACCTGGAATTTTAACTTCAAAGGTTGATAGATATTCTCCAGAAGTATCTTTAAAAAAACTAATAATTAATTCCGTTGATGTATCCCCTCCGTAATTAGCTCTGATTATCACATTTCCTTCATTGTGCCATTGCGGTCCTGCTGCAGTAAACGTATCTGTGAATTCTCCATCTTGTGAAACTCTAACTTGTGATACTTGAATTAAATTTTTCTCAAAAAATATTTGTAATGATATAGGCATTCCAGGGATGACTTTTTCTACTGAACCAGTAATTGTGATAACATCTCCCTCTTGATATGCAGTATTATCTGCTATTAACACAATTTTTTGATTTGAAAGCATTTCCTCTTGTGCAAATGCTACTGGCATCATTATTGTTAATGACAATAAAATAAAAAAAACATTCTTGAGCATTAATCACGTAATGTACTATTGTATATTTCTCTTACTAAAATAAAAAAGAAAAAAAGTAGTTAGAATTAGATTCTTGGCATAATGCTTAATCTTGATTTTGCAGATACTGCAATTATTGAAACAATTGCTACTGCAAGAACAATCATGGCAATGGTGCCAAATTCTGGAACAACATGTGTGCCTACAATCTCAATCTCAGTAGTATCTGCATCAAATGGAATTGTTACACTATTTCCATTTTGTTCTGCATCATCACTTTCTTCACCGTTTACTAGAACGAAGAATGAACCATCGTTAAATGGTGTGATAATATCATCTGGAAGTGTTATAGTCAATTCACTGCCATCTTCGGCATCATGAATTGTGACTAGTAAGGAATCATCGTTTGTTGATGTGATGCTGTGTACCATTCCTCCACTAATGTTATAGTTGAGTTCGTTGGTCAAGTCAGCTGCTTCATAGTCATGATGTTCTTCATGAGCTGAAGTACTTGTTCCTGAAACTAATCCACCTTCCAAGGTGACATAAACTACATCGTTGATACCTGAATCACCGTATGTTGCTTTAATTTTGTATTCGCCGTCATATTTCATCAAAGGACTTGCAGTGTTAATACTGACTGAGAAACTTCCATCAGAAGAAGGAGTAATCTGTTCTATTGTTACTACTCCTGTGGATCCTGTTACAATAACTGTAACCGGTGTTCCAGTTCTAAGGTCTCCAATTTGACCATCTACTACAATTGTAGAGTCATGATCAAATGTGTCACCATTGACCTCTATATCTAGAGGTACGTCTGCAAAAGCCTGTGAAGCGGCTCCCATACTTCCTACTGCCATAACGGCCATCAAAAGTACGATAGATTGAACGTTCATCTTAAAATCATTTTTTATAATGATTATTTATGTATATTTCTAATTTTATCTCTGAACTACATTTTTGGATAAAAAATCTGCTTATTCTTTGCTGAAATCATGACAATTACAGCGATAGATGTTACCAAAACTAATACTGCAATGGTACCAAATTCTGGAATCACAAATGTGCCTATGATCTCAATTTCTTCAGATCCATAATAAAATGGAATTACAAAACTCCAATTTTCCGAGTCAGAAACTGCTCCATGATTTGTCTCAATTCCATCCACCAAAACAAAGAATCCTTCTTCATCAGTATCTATGACATCTTTTGGTAATGTGATTCTTAATTCCCCATCACCATACGTTTCAATCTCCAGAATCAATGATTTCATTTCTGTATCTGGGGTGATTCGAATTATTTTAGCACCTGTTAATTCATAACCTAATTCATAATCTTCTAACATTGCTGACTGCGAATAGTCCTCATCTTCGGTTACCGAAAACTCTGGTACAACATCTTTAACTCCTGCAGAAATCATTACTCCAAATTCAAATTCTGTTGTTGCTGCCTCACTTGCATAATAATTTGCAATAATTGTATAAGTCCCATCTTTTTCCCACAGTCCTCCTATTGACGTAGCAATTTCTCCATTAAACGTCCCATCATCATTTACATCCAATTCATCAATTGTAATTAGATTACTCATTGGATTAAAAATTCGCACAGTAACTTTGAAATCACTAACTTTACTCTCAGCTAAACCTGTTATCTGAATAGGTTCTCCTGCTGAATAAGACTCCTTTTCAGTTGTTATAGTTAATGATTGATTTTCTTGAGCGAATGACTCACCTGCAAAAAATGGCATTAAAATCAGACTAGATATGATAAGGACGGAAATCTCTTTTGATTTCAACAATTCTCAGGTACTTGAATCATATTTAACCAGTTTGTGTAAAAAAAACCAATTAGAAAAGAAAAATTTTGGAATTTTTTGAAAAAATTCTAATTAAATATATATTGCGCTCATAAAGACTTTGTTCAGTTTGTATCAATACTTCTTTTCTATAACTAATGTTATGCATGGGGGATTAAATTAATGGCAACCAAGAAAAATCCAATTTTAGTACCCGATCACGTTTATGTCCCAAAACATGAAATCATGACAAAAAAAGAAGCTCAAAAAGTTTTAGATGAATTCAACTGTACCCCAACAGAATTACCATTAATCTTTGTAACCGATCCTGCAATTCTTGGACTTGGAGTTAAACCTGGCGACATGATAAAAATCACAAGAAAAAGTGGAACCGCTGGAGAAAGTATCTATTATCGATATGTGGTGGAAATCTAATGGCAGAAAATTATACTCAGCGCTGGCCTGTCATTCAAGACATACTTCGAAGAGAAGGAATAGCACGACAACATCTTACATCATTTGATGAATTTTTAGATAATGGATTACAAAGTATTATTCAAGAAGTAGGACAAATTGAAATTGAAAATGCAGAATATCCTTACAAAATTCAACTAGGTAAAATTAAACTACAACAACCACGAATGATGGAATTAGATGGATCCATCACACATGTAACTCCTGCTGAAGCAAGACTACGAAATATTTCCTATGTTGCACCAATTATGATGGAAGCAAGTGTAGTGGAAGATGGTAAAACACTTGAAACACGTTTTGTTCATATTGGTGACATGCCTGTTATGGTAAAATCACACGCATGTATTCTAAACACATTCACTGATCAAAAATTAATTGATCATCAAGAAGACCCACGTGACCCTGGTGGATACTTTATCATTAACGGTTCTGAAAGAGTTGTAGTTGGATTAGAAGATCTATCTTATAATAAAATTATTGTAGATGCTGAAAAAGTTGGAGGAAAAATTGTTCACAAGGCTAAAGTATATTCTTCTATCATTGGTTATCGTGCAAAATTAGAACTTATAATGAAAGATGATGGAATGATTGTTGCAAAAATTCCTGGTTCACCTGTAGATATTCCAGTTGTAACTTTAATGCGTGCACTTGGTTTAGAATCTGATAAAGATATTGCAGGTGCAGTATCTCTTGTTGATGAAATACAAGATCATTTGGAAGGTTCATTTGAAAAAGCAGGTGATGTTCCAACATCAAAAGATGCAATTGTCTATATCAGTAAAAGAATTGCACCAGGAATGTTAGAAGAGTTTCAAATCAAACGTGCTGAAACACTTCTTGATTGGGGTCTCTTGCCACATTTGGGCAAACATCCTGAAAACAGAAAAGAGAAGGCTCATTTTATGGGTGAAGCCGCTTGTAAATTATTAGAGCTTAAACTGGGATGGATTGATCCAGATGATAAAGATCATTATGGTAACAAAGTAATCAAATTTGCAGGTCAAATGCTTGCTGACTTGTTTAGAACTGCATTTCGTAATTTAGTTAGAGACATGAAATATCAATTAGAGCGTTCTGGTCAGAAACGTGGAATTAATGCAGTTGCTGCAGCAATTAGACCTGGAATTGTTTCTGATAAACTAAACAATGCAATTGCAACTGGAAATTGGGGTCGTGGTCGTGTTGGTGTTACTCAATTACTCGACAGAACTAACTATCTTTCAACTATTAGTCACTTGAGAAGAGTACAGTCTCCTCTTAGCAGGACTCAACCAAACTTTGAAGCCAGAGATTTACATTCAACACACTTTGGTAGGATTTGTCCAAGTGAGACTCCAGAAGGTTCAAACTGTGGACTGGTAAAGAACTTAGCATTATCTGCAATTATATCACAAAATGTTCCATCTGAAGAGATTATCGAAAAACTATTTGATATTGGAGTATCTGATTTAGTCTCAACTTCAAATGAAGTCAAAAAGGATGGTACCAGAATATTTGTTGATGGAAAATTAATTGGATTTCACAAAGATGGACAAAATTTAGTCGAGCAAATGCGTGACTTGAGAAGAAGTTCAAAGATTCATCCACATGTTGGAATATCAATCCACAAGCCTGAAGAACAAGGCGCAACTCATAGACTATACGTTAACTGTAATGCTGGTCGTGTACTCAGACCACTTGTGATTATAAAAGACGGGAAAAACTTACTCTCGCAAGATATTCTTGAAAAAATCTCCAAGAAACTGATCTCTTGGAATGATCTAGTAAGAATGGGGGTTATTGAATTACTAGACGCGAATGAAGAAGAAAATTGCTATGTAACATTTGATGATAAAAATACAAAAAAATTCACCCACATGGAAATTTTCCCATCTGCAATTTTGGGTGCCGGTGCATCAATCATTCCTTATCCTGAACACAATCAATCTCCAAGAAATACTTACGAATCTGCAATGGCTAAACAAAGTCTTGGATTTTCAACTCCAATGATGAATACCAGTACATATGTTCGTCAGCACTTCATGTTATACCCACAAGGCCCAATTGTATCGACACGTGCAATGAATTTACTTGGAATGGAGGAAAGACCAGCTGGTGTAAATTGTACAGTGGCAGTATTGCCATTTGATGGTTATAATATTGAAGATGCAATTGTGTTGAACCGCTCATCTGTTGATAGAGGACTATTCAGAACTTTCTTCTATAGAATTTATGATACTGAAGCAAAACAATATCCTGGTGGAATGCGAGATAACTTTGAAATTCCAAATGCAGATGATAATGTTCGTGGTTACAAAGGTGAAAAAGCCTACAGAATGTTAGAAGATGATGGTATTGTAGCAACAGAATCTGGTGTCATAGGTGGTGATATCTTGATTGGAAAAACTAGCCCTCCAAGATTTATGGAAGAGTATAAAGAATTTGAAACTAGTGGTCCATACAGACGTGATACATCAATTGGTGTAAGACCTTCTGAACATGGTGTTGTTGATACTGTTGTTATGACACAATCTAATGAAGGTGGAAAAATGTACAAGATTCGTGTACGTGATATGAGAATTCCAGAAATTGGCGATAAGTTTGCATCACGACATGGTCAAAAAGGTGTACTTGGAATTTTAGCAAAACAAGAAGACTTACCATACACTGAACAAGGAATTCAACCTGATGTCTTGATTAACCCCCATGCGTTCCCATCTAGAATGACTGTAGGAATGATGATGGAATCTGTATGTGGCAAAGCTGCTGCACTTAGAGGAAAACAGTTTGATGGTTCAGCATTTGTTGGAGAGAAAATGGATGTTGTAAAAGATATTCTTGATAAAGAAGGTTTCAAGTATTCCGGTAAAGAAAAAATGTATGACGGTAGAACTGGTAAATCATTTGAAGTTGAGACATTTATCGGCGTGGTATATTATCAAAAATTACATCACATGGTCTCAGATAAGATTCATGCAAGAGCAAGAGGTCAAGTACAAATGCTTACAAAACAACCAACTGAGGGTCGTGCACGAGGTGGTGGTCTGAGATTTGGTGAGATGGAACGTGACTGTCTAATTGCATATGGTGCATCAATGCTTCTGAAAGATAGACTACTTGATGAATCTGATAAGACAGATATCTTACTATGTGAAAAATGTGGATTAACTGGTTATCATGATGCAAGGAAAAGAAAATATGTTTGCGCTCAATGTGGCGAAAATGCACCAATTTCTTCAGTATCTGTTGCTTATGCTTTCAAATTACTCTTACAAGAAATCCTTAGTCTAAATATTGCACCAAGATTAAAACTAAAGGAGCGAGTATAATGTCTACTACTTCTACAAAATCAATTGATGCAATCACTTTTGCAGTTTGGTCTCCTCAAGAAATTCGAAAATACTCTGTTGTTGAAATCACTCAACCTGAAACATATGATGAAGATGGTATGGCTGTACAAGGAGGCCTGATGGATGGTAGATTAGGTGTTTTAGAACCTGGTCAAAAATGTCTTACTGATGGTAATACTGCTGCTAGAAGCCCTGGTCATTTTGGTCACATTGAACTAGCAGAACCTGTTTTACACATTGCTTTTGTTGATAATATCTACAAATTACTACAATCCACATGTAGAACTTGTGGAAGAATCAAAATGTCACCTGATGATATCGAAGAATTTTCTAAAATTAAAGAACGTCAAGCATCGTACACAGTCTTATCCCAAAAAAGAATTCCAGATCAAATTCAAGAAAAGGCAAAAAAACAAAAAGATTGTCCTCATTGTGGTAAATCACAATATGAATTAATCTTCACAAAACCTACAACTTTTGTTGAAAAGACAGAGATTGGAGAAAACAGATTACTTCCAATTACAATTAGAGAAAGATTATCGATAGTTCCTGATGCAGATCTCTCACTATTGGGATATGATCCTAAAACTGCACGTCCTGAATGGTTTGTTTTACAAGCATTGCCTGTACCTCCGGTTACTGTCAGACCTTCAATAATTCTAGAAACTGGAATTCGTTCTGAAGATGATCTTACTCACAAATTAGTTGATATCATACGTGTAAATCAGAGACTAAAAGAAAGTAAGGAAGCAGGAACTCCTCCGTTAATTGTGCAAGATTTAGTTGATCTATTACAATATCATGTTACAACATACTTTGATAATGAAGTCAGCGGAATTCCACAAGCACATCACCGTTCTGGACGTCCTCTCAAAACCCTAACTCAAAGATTGAAAGGGAAAGAAGGAAGATTTAGAGGCTCACTCTCAGGAAAACGTGTAGACTTTTCTAGTCGAACTGTCATTTCTCCAGATCCAAACTTGGATTTATCTGAAGTGGGTGTACCTGAAACTGTAGCAAAAAAATTAACAATTCCTGAAATCGTAACTGATTGGAATATTGAAAAATTAAAGAAATTAGTAATTAATGGTCCATCCATATTTCCTGGAGTCAATTACATTACTCGTCCTGATGGCGTAAAGATTAGACTAGACTTTGTTGAAGACCGTTCATTAATCGCTGATTCACTAGAAATTGGATTCTTAGTTGAAAGACATCTGATGGATGGTGATGTTGTATTATTTAACAGACAACCATCACTTCATCAAATGTCAATCATGGCTCATTTTGTTCATGTCTTGCCAGGAAAAACCTTCCGATTACATCCATCTGTGTGTCCACCATACAACGCAGACTTTGACGGTGATGAGATGAATCTTCATGTACCTCAAAGTGAAGAAGCACGCTCTGAAGCAATTTTACTTATGAGAGTTCAAGATCAATTAATCTCTCCAAGATTTGGTGGTCCAATTATTGGAGCTCTTCGTGACTTTATCACAGGTGCATATCTTATGACAAAAGATGGTACTACTCTAACCAGTCAGGAATTTGCAAATCTTGCTATGCTTGGTAATTATAGTGGAAAATTACCTGAACCTGAAAACAAGAAAGAAAATCTTTACACGGGAAAACAATTATTCTCACTTTTCTTACCTGAAGATTTCAATTATATAATGACCTCAAAATGGTCAAAAGGAACTAAAGGAGCCCAAAAGGATGTTGTAATTAAAAATGGTCAATTAATTAGCGGAGTTATTGATAAATCATCAATTGGTGCTGAAGAACCAGAGAGTGTATTGCACCGAATTGCCAAAGATTATGGTAACGAAAAAGCAAAAATTTTCTTAAATTCTGAACTAATCATGATTAAACAATTCATAACTCATTATGGATTTAGTTATGGTTACAGTGATCTAGAGGTACCAGAAAAAGATCGCCAAACAATCAAGGATGATACACAAACAACCTATGATGAAATTCATGATTTGATTAGTCAAGAGAAGAAAGGAACTCTAAAAGCAATTAGAGGAATGACTTCAAAAGAAACACTTGAAGCATACATCATGAGTAATCTTGGTAAACTAAGAGACAGAGCTGCCACTGCTGCCAATCTATCATTAGATGATGACAATGCAGGAAAAATTATGGCGACCACTGGTGCAAGAGGTTCATCACTGAATGTGGGTCAAATGGCAGGTGCATTAGGTCAACAGGCAAGACGTGGTAATCGTCTAAATAAAGGATACAATAATCGAGTCTTAACTCATTTTGAAGAACATGAAAATGATCCTGACGCCCATGGATTTGTAAAATCAAATTATCGTGATGGCCTATCAACATTAGAATTCTTTTTCCATGCAATGGGTGGTAGAGAAGGTCTTGTAGACACTGCTGTAAGAACACAACAAAGTGGTTACATGCAGAGAAGACTGATTAATGCATTAGAACACATTAAGCTTGAATATGACGGAACTGTAAGAGATCCTCACGGTCATATCATTCAATTCTTGTATGGTGAAGATGGCATTGATGTAGCAAAAAGTGATCATGGTGAAGCATTTAACATTGACAGATTAATTGAATCACAAAGTATTGTTGACTCTGGAAAAGCAGCAACAAAAGATGAAGTTGCACCATTAATCAAGAAATACACTAGTACATTCAATATCCGTTTAGCAAATGCTGTTAGTAACTCTTTAGAAAATTCAAAATTGAGTAAAATAGGTGTTGAAAAAGTAGCAAAGAAAGGATTACTGCTTTACAATAATGCACAGGCAGAACCTGGTCAGGCAGTAGGAATTGTAACTGCACAATCAATTGGTGAACCGGGAACTCAAATGACTCTAAGAACCTTCCATTTTGCAGGAATTGCAGAACGAAATGTGACTTTAGGTCTTCCGAGACTAATTGAATTGGTAGATGCAAGAAAGAAACCCGTAACTCCTACAATGGATATTTACCTAACAGGAGATGCAAAAACAGATCAAAATAAAACCGTTCAAGTTGCACGTAACATCTTACAAACTACTGTAAATGATCTAATCCTTGATGCTGATACTGATTATAAAACAAAGATTACGCTAAATCTAAATGAAAGAAAACTATCTGACCGTGGTTGCACCCTTAATGATGTTACCGCCGCACTAGAATCTAATAAAAAATTCAAAATAGAACTAATGGGAAATTCCATTGTTCTAAATTTAGTTGATGAAGAAGCAGACGCTCCTGCTGTGATTACAATACGAAATAAAGTTCTAAAAACAACTGTAAAAGGAGTTCCTGATATCGCTCGTGTTACAATTGTTAAAAAAGGAGATGAATATGTAATTCAAACAACTGGTTCTAATTTGGCCAAAGTCTTAGAAGTTGAAGGCATTGATAAGAACAATGTTAGAACAAATAATGTATCTGAAATTGCAGAAACATTGGGAATTGAGGCTGCAAGAAATGCTTTGATTAATGAATTAAGCACCACTCTTGAAGATGCAGGCTTGGAAGTTGACCAAAGGTATCTAATGCTCGTCTCTGATCTGATGTGTCATCGTGGCTATATGCAACAAATCGGTCGTCATGGAATTGCAGGTACTAAAGATAGTGTTTTAGCACGTGCTGCATTTGAAATTACTGTTCCAACAATTGCAGGTGCTGCAAAAACTGGTGAAATAGAGCAATTAAGAGGAATTACGGAAAATGTAATTGTTGGTAGTCAAATACCAATTGGTAGTGGAACTGTAGATTTGTATATGCAAGTAGCAAAGAAACGTGCTTCTGATAAATCTTAAAAAATATTAACTAAGAATATTATCTAAAATCATGTTAGAAACTTGGGTAAGTAAAATTAGAACAAATGACCCTGAACAAGTAGCATCATTATATCATGATGATGGATTATTACTTGGTACATTTTCTGATATAGAACGAAAAGGGCATGATCTTATTCTTGAATATTTTGAAAATCTTTTAAAATCAAAAGTTGATGTTGAAATTGTTACACAACATAAACATGAAACTGAATCACTAGTAACAAATTCTGGTCTCTATAATTTCATTGTAGATGGTAAAACTGTAAATTCACGATACTCATTTGTTTTCATAAAAATTGGTAGTGATTGGAAAATCTTATCACACCACTCTTCAGTTCTGCCTGAAAGTCACTAAGACTTTTAATTACAACAAACTTTTGAAAAACATTGGCCAAGAAAGATCCTAATTATAAAAAACCTCAAAATCCAAAAAGTTTTGGGGCATTCCTTAAGAAGAGAGCTCCGATATATCTTGGATTAATTGGATTATTCATGATATTTGCATATCCTGCATTAACAGAAAAAGATCTTAATTCATTACTTGATGACTCTTTTGAAGGTAATGAACGAATTGCAGTTGATATGGTTAGATTTTATTCTGGTCCAAATGAAACAGGTATTACTATTCTAGAAGTTATTGAAGAAAAGATTAATGAAAAGCATTCTGATCAAAAAATCTTTAATGATGAAGAAACGTGGGCAGAATTTGTTGTAGAAAACATCGAAAATAAAAATGAAGGATTTACTCATGAGGTAGTCTTTGTCTTTAATGCTGAAAATAATCAATCAATGATGTATGGTTGGTTTGTGAATGTTGAAAATGGAGAAATATTCCCCATAGATTCAACATCTAAAAGTATACAACAAACAGTTGATTATTTTGACTAGTTCTTTAAGTATTAATTATCAATAATCTTTGAACAAATATGAAAACACGATTAGGTGTATCATTTGAAATTGATTTTGCTCATACTTTGAGAGGTCATCCAAAATGTGGTAAACCTCATGGTCATACATCTAGAATTATAGTTGAAGTTCAAGGTGATGTCAAAAAAGGTGCATCATATGAAGAAAACATGGTAATCGAATTTGATAAAATGAAAAAACTTTGTTGGGAAACAATTGAACAACTTGATCATAGAAATCTCAATGATTTGTTTGATTTTCCAACATCAGAAAATATTGCAGAATGGATATTTGAAAATTTGAAAGATAAAATTCCATTACACTCTGTAAAGTTCTTTGAAGGAACAAACAAGTATTGTGAAATTACTTCTGATTAGAAATTATTGATGATATTTCTTAGGTTAAATCTCCATCTTTGAGTTTCTGAAGATCCAAAATTCTAACACATTCTTCTAGTTCCTCAGGTAAATGGTCATTTATTGCTCGTTGACAATTTTTGCAAATTGTACCTTCCATATCTGAATTTGGTTTTGCCATCATAATTATCGCCAGTCCTTAGTATCCGTTGTACATTTTGGACATTTAATTCCATTTGTTACTAAACCACATTTGTTACATTTTGCTGAATATCCAATCATATCGTTTTTTCCAGTTTTTGTATATTTGAAAATTAACACAAATGCAATTAAAATTCCAATTGCTGCTCCTACAACCCATAATAGCATGATATACTGTAAAGTTTATTCAATTAAAGACTAACGATAATCTAAAATTTCCTTGAATCGCCCTCAAGTAGACCTGGACCGATATGTAATTTGTCTATGTGGCTAGATAATTCTTCTTTGTCCTGAAATTTTGATTCACAATACGGACATGATATTTCTGTCATACTGTATCTTACCCTTTACAAAATAAAAGGGACATGAAAATTTGTATTTGTATAGATTTATTCTATCTTTTTGGTATGTCATCTTCTGAACTAAATCTAGATTCAACTGCTTCTGCTTTTATAGATAATTCCTTTGTATCTCCGAGTTTTTGATAGGTTAATTTTTCTAAGGTTTCTATGATTGTTCTTGCTGCTCTATATTGAGGAATTCTAGGTTCTAATAATTCCCCATAAAGCCCAATTCCATTTATTCCATTCAATTTTGCATAACCCAAAATTAATCCATTAAACCCTGTAATGACAGATTCAGTTGGAGTGGTTTCAATTCCTAATTTTCTAACTAATTTCAAAATATCTTGTGACGTAGTTGTAACATATGTTGTAGGACTCTTTCCAAATGATCTTGATGTGTGATAACCTCCTACCGTATAGATGAATTTTGCATCATATCGTTTTGCAACATTTATCACATCCTGGCATAATTCATTTAATTCCTCATTTTCTTGTGGTTGACCTCTTCCTCCACCAAACACAATGACATCTTTGGCAAATCTATATTCCCATTTTTCTTCAGGAATCTCAATGTATCCACCTTTGTCATAAACATATGGTGGTCTAGATGATACGGCATGTCTAAAAGATGCTGTACCTAAACTTTTGTTGATATGATTTACTACGATACTCCCAACATTTCCCATATCTTGCATTGCTGCTATGATTAGCGGTTTATTCACATCTGGAATTCTTGTATCCTCAAAATGCACATGATTTTATGAAATTTGTTGTTTAAAACATGTTTGGTATATTCCTAAGAATTGTCATCATAGTACGACACTTTTAGTTTCAAGTTCTCTTACACTTTCAAAATCTTTTTTCGATATCTAGTCAATAAACAACTTCTACAAAGACAGTCTTTATCATCAATTTCATTTTTTGATAATTTAGGAAAATCCGCACACCAACATGAGACATTATTATCACACGAAAAACTATCACCACATTCGGCACATTTTTTATTCATTAGTTATCTGATAATATGCTTAAGACCCTATTAGGAATATCTGGTAATCTACTTACTGCTAACACCTTATCATATCCTAAATATTTCAAATTATTTGCAATTGATGTTGCACTAAATGTGTCTCTACCTACTCCAATTGCTGTCATTTTGATTCCTAATGCCCTGTATGATTTTAGTATCAATTTTACCGCATTTGCATCAGCTGGTTCTCCATCTGACAATGTCAAAAAAATATCTGGCTTTTTTGATGTTAAAATGTGAAGCATTCTATCATATACTTCTGCTAGTGGTGTACCTCCATTAGCTGAAATTTGTGCTAATCTTTTAGCTGCTGAATTATTCCATTTCATTTCTGATGGTTTCACTAACCAGCAAACTACCTGTCTATCTACTGTATTGAATGCATATACTGAAAAATCTACTTTTAAGAATGCTAATACCTCGCAAAGTCCAATTGTTGCCTTTTTGTATTCTATTTGTTGATCAGACACACTTGAAGAATGATCAAGTAAGATGACAATTTTTGATTTTATTGATTTTTTAACATCTGTAATGAATGGCTTATGAAATCCTTCAAGATATGCCTCTTCATCAAATTCCTCACCTGAAATAACATGTTCTTCTTTCCATCCCGTTTTCCATTCTCGGAATCTATTTTTCAAATTACTAATCAAATCTTGATCATAAATTTTTGTCTCATCTGCATTTGTTGCATTTGGAATTTGAATACCTATAGTTTCAGGCATCAATCCTTTGTTTTCATTCTTTCTTGTTTCTTCTTTGATTAAATCAAATTCTTTAGAAATTTCTTTTCCTTCAATTGCTCTTTTTGGATCTATTTTTCCTAATTCTGATTCAAGATTCTTTGTAATCTTCTGAACTGCTTTCTCAAAATCTTGTGGTGTCACCATCATTCCTGGACCCTTCATTGGAACTGACAATGGAATTGTAATTAATGGATCAATGTCTAAAATTGTTAAGATTTTTGGAATATGTTTTTCTATCCACTCTGTATTGTAATTATTTTTTAATGCCTCATCTAAAATCTCCTTTGCAAAATCTGATGCTTTTATAACACGTTCAAAATGACTTGGTTGCATCTCTCCTTTTACATTTCCAAACAAGAAATATTGGTAAAATCCCTCAACAATTTTTGATTTTCCTAAAAGATTACTTAAAAGTGGTCTGTATATCCATTGCCATGAATAATTGAAAATTAACTCTTCATCCATTCCTTGCCAAACTTTTCGCCCAACTAATTCAATTCTACGTCTTTCAATTGAATTCAATAAAAATCCAAATGCATGATCATTTGATAAAATTTTTTCACAATTTTTTATCTTCATACCCTCATACCATGCTGCAGTTCTAAATTGTCTATATCTTGCAAACTCATCTCCATTATAGTCTAGTACTGGAGTGAGAATTACTTTATTTTCTTTCATTCTGGTTTCATTAACTTTTTTTGGAGACATTGTAACAATGATTTTATCATTCTCAGACCATCGTCTTACTAAAAATGTTGAAATTTCAATTAATGTATCATTTCTTAAGGCAATTGATGACATTAGCTTTCATACATGGATGTAATGATATCATTAACTTTTTGTAATTCAATACTTCCCCATTGTGCATAAACATTTCCAAAAACTATCTCGGCTGCCTTCTTTGGTGACATCTTTCCATCGATTAACTTTGCATATGCTATGGTCTCTCTTAATGAAGGTGAATAGTATAATTCTTCAACTAATGCTGCTTGTCTTAGTGTATTTGCAAGTTTAATTCCTTTTTCTAATGATTTTACATCTGCTTGTGGAACATGTTTTTTTACAATCTCAAGTTCTTTCTCTTCAGGCGGATAATCCATTCTTATTCTTATAGGAAATCTACTCAATAGTTGTGGTGGCAGTTCTTTTGTTCCAACATGATTTAGTGGATTAATTGTTGATATAACAAACCATGACTTGTTAGCTGTTATCACTTCTCCTCCGGATTCTTTTAGAACTACTTGTCTTCTATCATCTAATGCCTCATCCAATCTTAGCAAAACATCGGCTTCAGCTGCATTAATTTCGTCTAGGTATAACATGTTACCCTCTTTCATCGATTTAATCAGAATTCCTTCATCAAATTGGATATTTCCTTCTGAAAGACTCTTTGATCCTACCAAATGACTCTCTCTAGTTCTTAAACTAAAGTTAATTGATTCTAATTTCATTGATTGCCTTTTTGCAAATTCTCTTACCAGTGTTGTTTTACCCGTACCTTTTGGACCTATGACTAAAACAAAAATTCCTTGTTCATGAGCTTTTTCCAAAATTTCAAATGCATTACTCCAATCTAAATAATCTGGAAAATTTTCTCCTGATTTGCCTTGTTCTTTCATCAAAGTATCATTGTTTGGTCTTCTACTTTATTTAAGACTAGATCTATGCAGCATATGATGCTATCTTGACATAAGACTCGTCTAACGTCTTATGTAATTTTTTATTCCATTCATCAAATCCGGATGGATCTTTTGGATAATTGTAATAATGATCAACTAACCACTGATTTTGACCTGATGTATATTTGAGTCCACTAGCCACTGTCTTATTCATTGCACCTCTAATTATCATTCCAAGTTTTCCAAGACCTGTAAAGTCTGGATGTTCTCCTTTGCTAATTGCCTCGACATCAAGATTTCCCAAAAAGTGTTTCATTCCATAACTGATTTGTTCATTTGTCATTGTTTGAACTAATCTTCTAAATAATTCTAGACCAGCTGTTTTGTAACCATACTCTTTAATGAAATCTATATTGTACTGCCACAAACTTGCTTCTGAAACATCATTTGCTTCAATTGCTTGCACAACATTATTTCCAAGAATTGTTCCTGCAATAAGAGCTGGTCCAATTCCGCCTGCATCTATAGGCTTTGGCATCCATGCTGAATCTCCTACTAACATGTATCCACCTGAAACCAAACAATCATTTTGTCTTCTTACTGAAACTTGATAAACACCTGTATTGTTGTGTATGTCTCCTGCATCTTCAGATAATTTTGGATTTTTAATTGCCTTGTTTCGTTCAAGATATTCTTTCATTAGTGATGCCACACTATCTGATTTTCCTAATCTTTTATTTCGTTGTTCTAGAATTGATTTCTCAACTCCTAATCCAATATTGACTTTATTATCTCCTTTTGGAAATACCCATCCATATCCTCCTGGTGCAATATCTTGATCTAAGTGAATTATACAATAATCTGGATCAAATTGTGCTAAATCATTCTCACCTGGTTCAAAATACATGATGTGTCTTCCCGTAGATTCTACATCTCTTCTATCAATTTTTCTTTCTACTTTTGTAGAGTTCTCTAATTGATTTCTTAACATAGATGTAATTCCTGTTGCATCCACTACTAATTTGGCAGTTTTCTTGTATGGTTGTTTTGTTTTATAATCTACTCCTTGTATTCCTACAACTTGTGTTCCATCATAAATCAATCCTGAAAGATTAATTTCAAAATCAAATTCAACTCCCATCTTTTTTGTTCTGGCATTTTGGATTTCTGGAAGTTTTTGTCTATTTAGCATATATCCTGCACCGTCAAATGGAATTGCAGTTTCATAGTCAGGGGAAAACGCCATAACCCCTTTTACATCATGTTCAATTTCTGGTCTAGTCCATGGTACCTTAATTCTTTCAGTCATGTAATCGACTGCTTCTTTTGAACACGCATCTCCACATGTCCATCCTGGAGATGATTTTCTTCCAGGTAGATGTTCTGGATTTCTGTCCACTGAAAGAATTCTCAAATTTTGTTTTGAATAATAAGAAATTGCTTGTGCGGCAATAGTTCCTGTTAATCCTCCACCTGCAACAATTACATCATAATCTGTATTCAACAAGTCATTGTTTTTTCTATCAATATTTAAAACAATCCGAATTAGATATCTGGGTCGGTTCGTCGCGGCGTCATCAGAGTTTGGCACTCAGACTGGAGCGGCTTTTATTTCCTCATTCCCTTTTTCATTTACGAGTAAATATTATTAAATGATCTACCAAAATCACATTTTCATTAATTCTTGATAAATTTTCTTTGTTTCATTTTTAACATAAACTGGTGTACTAATGCTAATCTTTATTGCATCTTCTTTTGATATTGTTAAAATTTTTGAGATAAACTTTTGTTTACTTATGCGTAAACTCAGACCTGATGATGTTACATATCCATCAACATTATCAAAAATTTCATGAAAGTCTTCTTTTTTCATTTTTGAAAAGAATATCTTCACAAAGTCTACGGCAGATTTTTTTTTCAATTTAGATGAAATTAGTAATATTGGATTGTTAAAATGACCTGGAACTTGTTCAATCTGAAAATTTTTTTGCTCTATGTGAAAAACACTTTCTAATTCTTCTAGAACCTTATTTTCATTCTCTGTGGCGTGAAGAATTAATTCAATTCGTATTTCTAATTGCATTTCTAAAACATCAGTCTAGTCTGATTTTGTTTTTTTACTTTTTACTTCAAGCAAGACTGTCTGTGCAGATGCTGTCTTGATTAGTTTTACTTTTTCTAATCCAACATGTCTTAATTTTATAACTTTTTTCGCAGCAGCCATAATATCTGAATTTATCTTTCCATAACATGTAGCCTGAACAAATCCATCAATATCCATTGTTGGAACTGTTTTTTCAATTACATCTTTTGCAATTAGGCGCAATTGACGTTGTCTTGATGTGTTCAATTGTCTGTGTGTTAGAGCAACCATTTTGATTCTAAATACATAGTTGTCTTTTGTTTCAGCATCTATGATGAAGTTTACTTTAGACGAACCTCTTCGAATCAAACTTCTTAAAAATTCTTTAGAATATTCATATCTCTTAAAAATTGTTTTGGCTTTGTTATCTGTGACATTATCTATTTGGAAAATTATCTTGTATTGGTGTTGTGAAGGATCACCTTTGAGAATATCCCACAATGTAACTTCTAAAATTCTACCTTTGGCATTCTCATCATCAGTAATTGGGACATATCCAATATTGACATTGTTAAACGAATCTGGTGCGATAACATTTACCCATTTCTTTTCTTTCCATTTGTCTTTGATCTTACGAGCTTTTCTTGCCAATTATCTTCGACGACTATTTTCTGAATATAAACTGTTCTGGATTAATTCCCATTTTTTTTGAAAGTAATTGTTTCATCTCCAAAATATTCCTGTAGAACTTTTGGGATCTCTATCTCTCCATCCTTAGTCTGGTTATTTTCTATAATTGATACCATGGTTCTTTCTATTGCAACTAGTGTACTATTCAAGGTGTGCATGTACTTTGTATCTTCATTACTCTTTTCTCTAAATCTAATTTTTAATCTCCTTGATTGATAATCAAGGCAATTGGAACATGACACGATTTCTCTATATGCATTTTGTCCTGCCATCCATGCTTCAATGTCATATGTCTTTGCTGAAACTTTTCCCATATCGCCACTAGATAACAACATCAATCTATAAGGGATTTCTAATTTCTGATAAAATTCTTCAGCATTCTGTATCATTTTCTCATGTTCATTCCATGATTCCTCAGGTCTACAAAAAATGAATTGCTCAATTTTCTCAAATTGATGAACTCTGAAAATTCCTTTTTGATCTTTTCCATGCGCCCCTGCTTCTTTTCTAAAACAAGGACTGATTGATGCATATCTCAATGGGATGTTTGCACCTTCTAAAATTTCATCATAATGCATAGATGCAATTGCGTGTTCAGATGTTCCAATAAGAAACAAATCTTCGTCTTGAACTTTATAAATAACATCTTCAAAATCATCTGCTATTACTGCTCCTTCCATTGATTGTCTGTTTATCATGTATGGTGGTTGAATTAAATTATAATTCTTTTCTGAAATAAAATCTAAAGCAAATGCGGTTAGTGCTTGACCTAATTTCACCAACCCTCCTTTCAAATAATAAAATCTTGCACCTGCTGTCTTTGATGCTCGTTCTAAATCTACTATATCTAATTTCAATCCCAAATCAATGTGATCTTTTACTTCAAAATCAAACTTTGGGATTTCTCCCCATGTTCTAACTTGTTTGTTAAATGATTCATCTGCTCCTTTTGGAACTGAATCATGTATCATATTTGGTATTGAAAAAGACAGATTATGATAATCCTCATCCACTGTTTTTCGTAAATTCTCTAACTCATCCAATTTTTTTGAGATTTCTCCCATCTCGTGTAATAGTTCTGAGGCATCATTACCTGCTTTCTTCTCGCTACCAATTTTAACTGACATTTGATTTCTTTTCTGCTTTAATTCATCAGATTGCATCATCATCCCTTTTCGTGTTTTATTCAATTCTAGCATTTTTTCAAAATCAAATTCTACAGCTCTATCTTTTAGCATCTGTTTAATTCGATCAGGTTCATCTCTAATGATTTTTGGATCTAGCATTATTTTATTACCTCCATAGAAAGATTTACGTGTTCCAATACCTCGTCAACGGTAGAAATTAACTTTCGTAAATCACCTTCATTTGAAAAATAAAATGCAAGTTGATTTTCTTTTTCTTTAATCTCTAAATTCAATCCTTGTGGAAAATCTACATTATCTGGTTCTAGTGCCTTTTCAATAACTTTGGCTTTGTCTTTAGAAATATTATTGATTACTATCTTTATCTGGCATTTTGGTAACATTACTTTCAAGATAATCTAAAAATCCATCTAATTTGTCTTTAGTTATTTTAGCTCCTGCGGCTGCCTCGTGACCTCCACCAATTCCATTAAATTGTTCTGCACCTCCTCTCATCAATTGACTAAGATTTATGGAATTTTTACAACTTGCAGATTTACGTGATGAAAATTTGATTGTGCCCTCTGATCCATCTGTTCTCAAAATAACTATTTTTCCTGAATTTTTTGGAGATCCTGCAATTAATGATGAAATTGTACCCGTCATGGTCTCAGGAACCAATCCTTGAGCATTTACCATCACACAATTTTCCATATTATTGGTTCTCCATCTCTCATTAGATAATACATTCATGTATTCTCTAATCATACCTCTATATTCTGATAAAATTTTCTTACCCTCTTCTAGCATTGTGTTTCTATCTCCCATGCAAATTGAAATTCCAACTCCTGACTTGTTAATTCGTCCACAAGAATTCAACATAGTTGAAAATTCTCTACCATCTCTGAGAAAACTTCTTTTTTCTTCTCTTGGGAATGTGTATGTATATCCAATCAACTCCTCCATGATTCGAGTGGCATTTTCTCCTTGTGTAAATTTGCTAATTGATTCAATAATGCTCTGTTTTTCATCTTGTGTCAAATCTGCTGGAACTCTCCATCTTGCTCCATCTTTAAGTTGAATTTTTGCGTTAGTTAACATTGCAAGACATGCATCTCTGTTCCATGTCAAACCTTCGATAAATGGTTGAGATGTAAATGCAATTGCGTCTGGGAGTGGTCTTGTTTCCCTTCCAACTAGTAGTAAGTCTAAATCAATATTTACTCGCCCTATTTTTTTCGCAGTTTCTGCTATCTCTAAATTTTTACCAGTGAATGATCTTCTCTCACCTTGATCTTGCCTATCTCCTAATGCTGAAACTACTGCAACACTTGATAGGTCCTCATTTTCGTCGCTGAGTGCCTTTGCAGCCAAATATGCCATTCCACCAGCACAAATTTCAACTCCGCCATCCATTCCAAATTTCCATGCATTAATGACACGTTCGTTATCTTTCTCATCTTCTGAAATTTCATGATGATCTAACATGAGCCAATTATCTGATAATTTTTCATCAAGTAATCTTCCAAAACCTCCTCCCAAATCTGTAATTACATGCAAATCTCTTGTCTCTTTCTGCATTCTTTCAACTAGGTTTTCACTAAATTCATTAGTTGTTCTAACTGTACATTTTGCGCCATGTCTGATTAGCGCTTTTGAAATTATTGAGCCTGATGTAATTCCATCACAATCAATGTGAGTTGTAACTAGAATATTTTTTCTTGTTTTTACTGCATCCAAAATCCGATCTGAAAAATTAGATAATGATTCTTCTAAAACTTTTCCCATTACTCTAGCTGGGCTACTACAGACTTATATTTCCATTTTTGATCTATCTCGCCTGTCTTTTTGTAGTGGGTAGATAGTCTGTGAACTTTTGCTTCAACTAATTCTAAGGCTCTTGTATTTCTGTTATCTGATCTATTTTCTTTAAGATGTTTTTGGAGGTTAACTGCCTTCATCACAATGTTGTTCAAATCTTCTGGAATTTCCGGATTTAATTTATTTTCTATTAGAACTTCTTTAATTCCTTTGTTAATGATTGGTTTTACTAAAGGAATTGCATGTTGGTCTCTTAGTTTTATTCCGATTTGACTGGTAGTCATTCCCTCTTTTGCATATTTGATAATCAGTCCCTCAATTTCCTCATTTGTTTGTTTAACCCAATCTGGTTTTTTTGGATCCATAGGTCTGATTGAATGCGACTTTCCATGATTATGTGTGTGGAGTCTTCCCATTTTTTTGGCTAAATTACGTACGAAATTAAATGTATCTAGCGAGATTATTGAAAAAAGTTAAATAATAACGATAGTCCAAACAAAATTAGATACAAATGAACAAATCAATAGTATTAGGCGCACTTCTAGCAGGCATTTTCTCAATGGGAGCTGCTCCCGCATTTGCTCAATACATGGGCAGTGGCGGAGATGGTAGCCAAGACGGTGGACATCCATCAATGTCTTTAGAAGACTCCTTAGAACTCGCAAAGAGAAAAGTTGAATATGCAGGTGATAATCCAGGCGCAGGTTCCGGTACTCCATACATGGATGCTGGTGGTGTACTAGGTGCATCTGCTATTGCAGCCGCAATCTTTGGTGGTATTGCTGGTGCCTTCTTCATAAGAGGAAGATCCGGAAAATATGCCCAACCAGGAACAGGATAATCTCCTTCCTTACTTCTTATTTTATTCCTAAACCTAGTCTTGCTGATCTCGGTTTATGAGAATCAAAAAAAATCTTTATATCGACCTCTGAATTCAAAATATTGATGATTCCTGTATTCGGAACAATCTTGAGTATATTGTCTAGTCTGACCGGACAACTCGGTCCAAACTATGATCCATTATTCTACGATGTTATGGTATACATCTTTGGAACTATAATGTTCACAATATTCCTACTCGCACTGATTGCGTACTGGGTACGTATTCATGGATGGGGATACAAAGATAATCGTGAAAGATGGGTCGATGAACTTGACAGACACTTTGAGAATGAGGGCATCGGTTTAATTCCAGATAATGGAAAATACTGGTAATCCTTCAATCTTCTTTCTTTTCTATTTTATTCTCCTCTAGAACTTTGTTATTTATTATTGATTGATTATCGTCTGTTACAATCTTATTCAAAATCTATTAAATTTCTGGAGGCATGAAGTCAGCATCTTTAGAAGTATCATAATCTTTTGATGTAAATTCAGCTCTGTATGTATATCCATCAACTAGTAACTCGTTGATAAAATGAGGTGATTCTTTGCCGTTAACTATGATTTTTGATTTACTTTGCTCCATGTCTCTCATTGGAAATTCCCATGACCATAGGAAATGACCGATCTCAAATGGATATTCTTCTGTCCATTCTGCATAGATGATTCCATCATCATTAAGTGTGTATAGTGATCTTTGACAACCATCTTCAAATCCAATGTTTGCAGGAATCTCTGCTCTTTGTTTATCAATGTATAATTCCAATTTCACTGAAATTTCATATTTAGTGTCTCTATCATTAATGCAAACTTTGAGAGGATTATCCAGATTCATTTGGCCTTGAATTAAACTACTTCCTACTCCTACTGAGATTGCAATTATTGCCGTTATTCCTAAAAATTTTAATGTCTTTTTTCGCTTTGTTGGGTCTCCCATTCCTGGCCAATTCATAGGAAAACTGAACTAGTTTGGAATAAAGTCTTTTCTAAGCCTCTCCTAAATTATCAATTATCTCTAATGTATCAAATTGGTCTTGATGGTCTGCTATGAAAAATGTAATTGGTGTAGAGTCCACTTCGACCCATTCTGATTCTCCTTCAAATGGTAGAAGATCTTCTACTGCTAGATTATTAGGACCTGAAAATCTAACCAGAACTTTTTGTTTCTTTTTTAATTGAAATGGAAGTTTGAGAACTTTACCTCTTCTTTCATCTTGTATGTTAATTGTATAATTATCTCCGCGAAATTCGACTTTACCTTTGAAGTAACTTTCATGAATATCCAGATGATCAATTTTGAACACATAAACCATAATCGATTTAACCTTTTCGAAGATAAAAGTAAATTGTAATTTTTAATCATGACTAAATATTAATCTATACTTAATTATTTATACAGAAAATTAAGCGTATTGAATTTTGTGTATGGACTTACATTTGTAATTCAATAAAAGGAAAAAAGAGTGAAGTTTAGATTACTTGCCAAGGTCTTGTTGCAAATGTGATTACATAACCAACTGCAATGATGATTGATTGATATGCGATGTTGGTGTATGGAATTGGTTTGAGAATTGGATCTCCTTCTACAACGACTGTTTGTCCTGGTCCAAGTCCTGGTCCGACGTGTTCAATGTTTAATTGAGTGTGGACGTGGTAAACTCCTGGTTCGAGAGCACGTGCTGAGATTTCATAATCTACAACATCGTTACCTGGAATGTCAAAGACATTACCTGGTGGGTCTCTTGCTAGAATCTCCCATCTGTTACCAGCGTTAGTTGACTCTGAAAATATTGATGACCATGCACGCATGTCTGAATCAATCAAACTTACGAATGATCCGCTCAAAGTCAAAACTTCACCGGTTTGGAGGGATTGTCTATTGAATGTTTCATCCTCAATTCGAATGAAACGACTTTGCAATTGTGCTTGTACACCGTGTCCTTCAGCTGTTTGAATCATTGTTGCTACATTAGGTCCAATGACTCCAACTACCATAACGGCTGCAAGTGCAAATGCCATAACTTTTCTATCTACCATGTTTATCCCTTAATAGTAATCGACAGAAATGAGGAATTTAAGTTTTAACTATATTATCGATCCACGGCATTTCCCTCATGAATAATCTTAATGCTAATCATTAATGTTAATCATTGAATCTAAGTAAAAAAACAATAAAAAAATTACATTTTTTAAAGTATTTAATATAAAATACACAAATTTTAAATGAAAAAAAATCATTTTTTTGGCAAAAATAGATAGATCATGAACCTCGTGGCTTATATTCCAAAAAGCACATATAGTTACTATGGCACAAATGCCGGCATTACTCCCAAAAGAAGTCGAAATCCAGAGACTAAAGAAAATCTGGTTAGTAGTCATCGCTATGGGATCAACAGCCGCATCCGTAGAAGTCGACAACTTTGTCGATGGTTCACTTCATCAGACTTCTATTAGAGATTCAGCATTTACTCCAGCACATTGGTGGTTATACTCTCACTTTGTAGCACTACCACTAGGTTGGGGATTTGCAGCTATCTATGATAGAAAAGTCCCAGTATTGAGAGGACCAAACAACTCTATGAACACAGGTCTAAAGATGACAATCTTAGGTTATCTTGCAACTATGTTTACTATTGGTGTTAACGAGATGTGGCACTTTTGGTTCGTCGAAGAAATTTTCGCAGTTCCAAATCATTGGATGTTTAACATGGGTGTCGTCGTAGCCTTCATGGGTGCTCTAGCTTATGTAGTTAGGGTCTATGCAAGACTCGTCGAATTAGGTGCAGAAACACCTGGTGAAAACCCATATGTTGCAGAAATGTACAAAATGGCCCTTGAGGGTAAATTGTACAGCAGATCCATACCATAATCAGGTACGAATTCCGTACTTTGTTTTTTTAATCTTCTACCTAGCGGTAGATCGGTCTAGGCTCGGAAATGAAGAAAGATTTAAAAAGATTCTGCCAGTTGATTATTCCATATGACACTTCCAAAAGGATTTGGTTCAGGTGGCGGTGGCGGAGCAAGTTCTGCTGACGTCGAAAAAATGATTGGCCGTCGTGTTGAAAACATGACTGGAATGATCACCGCATCATATCTAGCAGCATGGCTCGCAACATTTGGTGGTACTGCAGCAGGATACTTCGTTTATCCTTGGGCATATCCAACACCAAGCGGACATTATGCATTTATCGTCCTGACCATTGTAGAAGCAATTGGTTACCTCTTCTGTGTTAAAGTAATGGAAGAAGGAACAAACAAGAACAGTAACGGTGTATTAGGTGCAGTTTTAGGTGGAACAACCATCGGAACCATCATGATCGTTATGTTCGTAGGCAAATAATCAAATAGTCCTCTAGGACTTTTTCCCTTTTATCAAACCTAGTCACGATTTCGTATGCACGATCTCGTGAATTTCCCAAATTTTTATATACTAACCGACAGGAATATTTTCATGGTCTGGCTTAGACGATGTACTCACTATCTATTCATAGTAGTAGTCGCAGTCAATTCAACTCTGCTAACAATTAACGCAGGAGACTACATCTTCTATACTGATTGGGCCTGGACATCGTTTGTAGTATTCTCAATATCTCAAACACTTATGCTCACTGTAGGTGCGTGCTATTATCTCACCTTCACTGGAGTTCCAGGAACCGCAACGTATTATGCACTTATTATGACAGTCTATACTTGGATTGCAAAAGGTGCATGGTTCGCATTAGGTTACCCATATGACTTCATAGTTACACCAGTTTGGCTACCATCAGCAATGCTGTTGGATTTGGCGTACTGGGCAACAAAGAAGAATAAGCACTCTCTGATACTGTTCGGCGGAGTCTTAGTTGGAATGTCATTGCCACTATTCAACATGGTCAATTTGATCACAGTGGCTGATCCACTAGAGACTGCATTCAAGTATCCAAGACCGACGTTACCACCCTATATGACCCCGATAGAACCGCAGGTAGGTAAATTCTACAACAGCCCAGTTGCACTTGGTGCAGGTGCTGGTGCAGTACTAGCTTGTACATTTGCGGCTCTAGGTTGTAAACTTACAACTTGGACATACAGATGGATGGCCGCTTGGTCAAAGTGGGATTAGAAAAACCCATTTCCTCTTTTCATTTTATTGAATAGTGTTAGGCTGTGCCTTATTGATTGAAATTTAGAGTAAAACGAAATCTGTATTTAACCTATTTCCCATAAATCAACTAATTCTTCACACTTGGTGATGATAGATTCACTTGGCTAGAGAAAACCTCATTGTGGAAGTAATTATCCTTGACTCAAGAATATCGTCAGATCGCTATAGCTGATCCTAAACCATTTGTAAAATGGGTTGGAGGTAAAAGACAACTTATGCAAGAATTGGAAAATAATTTTCCAAAACAATTTGGTACTTATCATGAACCATTCTTGGGAGGTGGTGCTGTTATGTTTAATCTACTTACAAACGAGCCACGATTATCATGTAATGTTTCTGATTTCAACTCTGACTTAATCCTAGCATATGTAACAATTCGTGATAAACTTGGGAAACTCATAGAATCCTTAGAAAATCACTCAAAAAACTATCATAAAGATTCTGTTGAATATTATTATCAAGTAAGAAAGCAAGAACCAAAACAGCAAATTGAAAAAGTATCTAGACTGATATTTCTTAACAAAACATGCTTTAATGGATTATATCGTGTAAACAAAAAAGGTCAGTTCAATGTACCACTTGGAAGATATACAAATCCAAATATTGTCAATAAAGAAAATTTAACTGCAGTTAGTAAAACTCTTCAAACTGAAAAAATCAAAATTTCCTGTAGGGATTTTGAAGCAGTTTTAGATGATGTAAAAAAAGGCGATCTGGTGTATTTTGATCCTCCATATCAGCCAATTAGCAGTACTGCCAATTTCACAAGTTACACTCATCGGGATTTCACAGAAGATGACCTTGAGAGATTAGCTGATTTGGCAAATCAACTTAGCTCTAAAGGCTGTCATGTTTTACTCTCAAATTCAAACTCAAAAACTGTCAAAAATCACTTTTCAGGAAAACATTGGTCAATCTCTAAAATCAATGCAAATAGAGCAATAAACTCCAATCCGGCAAAGCGAACAGGACATAAAGAAATCATCATCAAAAATTATTAAAGCTTCGAGCGGGATCTGAACCCACGACCTTTACATTACCAATGTAACGCTCTACCAGACTGAGCTATCGAAGCATAAATTTTTCAATATCTGGAATACTTATAATTCTTGATTGCTCTTGTTTTAACATCAACTGTTAAATTTCTCGCAAATTGTTGATTTTCTAGTGGAGGGGTAGTCAAGCCTGGCCAAAGAAAGCGATTATGCTTTTGGACACGCGGGACTTAAGATCATAATAATGGGTGATCCCGTCTCTCAGGAGTTCGAGGGTTCGAATCCCTCCTCCTCCACTTTATCTATGATTCCTGAGACCTTTGGAATTTAGTTTTTCATAAATTTCTGGTATTGACCAAACATAACCAATACAGTGACAGTCTTTTACCTCACACAATTGACAATATAATTCGCCTCTTTGCAAAACAATCTCTGCAATCCTATTCTGTATATTATTTTTCACGATTACCCTATCATCTTCAATTGAGATTAATTCTAATTTTGGAGCATATTTCGCAAATGTCTTGTCTTTTAACATTGAATCTTCTAACATGTATGTGATATAACCGGCGAAACTATTGACGCCTTTCATTGTCAGTTTATCTTTGTTCTTTTCATAAACCTCGAAGAACTTTTCATAAACTGTTTCTGAAATTGTAATTGATTTGAATCCTGGTTTTGGCATTTTACCTTCTCTTACCGTACTTTGCAGTACCAAGTATATAATGTTTTTTCAGTAAATTTGTCACCTTGTGCGTAAATCATTTTTTATCATAATTAGACTTTATACGATAGATATCTAGTATTTTCATATGGCTCGTGGTTATGATGAAAATGATGTAAAATTTCGTTTAATTAAATTACTCCATTCTTCAAAGTCTGGAATCTCTGGAGTTCAAGTTTCTGAAAAACTTGGAATTAACCGTGTTACGATGTCCAAATATCTGAATAAATTTGCAGCTGAAGGAACAATAACACAAGAAAATATTGGAAATCTGAATTTATGGTTTGTTGATGAGGATATAGAACAGCTAAATTTTCCAGATGATTATTTTCTTGTTCAAGAAAAATTCACCTCACATATCATTGATTGTATGGAAAAACCTGTATACAATCTGATAAAAAACTGTATTAATTCTAATGCAAAACTTGACAAAATAATCACTGAGGTTATTTTACCAACAATTCCTCAAATTCAGAAATTATTTAATGATGGCAAAATTGGAAAATCTGAACAACAATTGATGACTGGAATAATCTCGAATTCAATCCAAATGATTACTCACCATTCAGCCCACTCTGAATCTGGAAAAAATATAATCATTTTGTCAGCTGATTCTGAATCTTTATTATTTTCTGAGGCAGCCGGAGCAGCATTTCGTTCTCAAAAATGGAATGTATTCTCGGTTGGAGATATGTCCTCGTCAATTGATGTACTATTTGATCTTGAACTCAGAAAGTTACTCTCAAAGACTTGGAAACTAAAAGAAGGTCTAATGATGATTCTAGTATTCTCCCAAACAGAAGAAGGTTTGAAATTCATTTCTGATTCATTTTATTCAGTTAAGGAAAAATCTGAAAATAATTTGTTTATCATATTATCTGGAAAAACTGGAAAAAAAGTGAAAATAAAAGCAGATTTATTCACCTCCAAACTTGAGGATATTCTTCAATGGTCAAATACCAAACACGAAAATATTTAGTAAATTAATGGGCCCGATGAGATTCGAACTCATGGCCTTTCGATTATCAGTCGAACGCTCTAGCCAAGCTGAGCTACGAGCCCTCGCAAATTTTCGAGGATTTGGTCATTTAAGTTTGCTGTTCTTTCCACTTGATTGAACATCCAATGGAAGGATCAAACTCTTTCTCAATTTTTTGACCATCTAGGAATTTTTCAATATTGTTTACCATCACTTTTTCTGTTACTTCTGCATCTGGATTCATGGCATCATCAATTCGTCCATGAAACACTAATTTTTTTTCAGAATCAAATAAGAATGGATCTGGAGTACAAACAGCTCCGTATTTCTTTGCAATTTCTTGAGTTTCATCAACCAAATAATCAATTTTTAAGCCTTTTTCTTTAACGACTACTTTCATACTATCAAAATTGTCATCTGGATATTTCATAGAGTCATTACTGTTAATTCCGACAATTGAAATATGATCCTTGAATTTGTCATGTAATTCTTTAATTGCGTCAATCTTTGCTTTCACATATGGACAATGATTGCACATGAAAATAATCAATAATCCCTTTTTTGAATAATCATTGAGTGAATGCATATTGTCATCAATACCTTTTAGATTGAATTCTGGTGCACTGTCTCCAGTTTTTAATGAAATTGTTGATTCTGTTAATACCATAAAAAAATCAATTTTTACAACAAATAAAAGTATTACAAATATTCCAAAAGACAACAATTAAACTCTCATAATTATCCAAGCAATCATTGGGCTTGTAGTTTAGACTGGTAGAATACTCGCCTTGCACGCGAGGGGTCAGGGGTTCAAATCCCCTCGAGTCCACCATTTTTTTATTAATCGATCATTTCCAAACATCGAATTTGAAGGTGGATTTAAATATCATTAATATGGGAAAATTACTATGGCAGGTTATGAAGCCTCAATAGCAGTTTGGATTCCACTAATTGTTGGTCTAGCACCGGGACTAGTTTACTGGTTCGCAATAACTGGAATGCGAAAAAGAAGATAATCTTCTATCAAACTCTTTTTAATTATTTTATTTCTCTAATTCAATATGTTGTAAAATTCTCTTTACGATTCAATCCGAGAGTTTATGTTTAAATAAAATCATATCTATGCGTGAAGTTTAATTTGACTGCATTAGGTGGCACGTTTGATATAATCCATGTAGGGCATCTCAGTCTAATAAAAAAAGCAACTTCAATCTCTGAGAAAATCATAATTGGTTTGTCATCTGATTCATTTGCTGCAAAAAATGGTAAAACCATCACAAACAATTTCCAACAAAGACTTCAAAACTTAGATAAAATAATTCATGAAAAATTCCCTGACTGTTCATTTGAAATTGCAAAATTAGATGATGAATTTGGACCTGCTGTGATTGAAGGTGAAGTTGATGCTTTAGTAGTTAGTGATGAGACCAGTTAAAAAGGTGCTATCTTGAATGCTTTACGTAAAAAACGAAATCTTGTTCCTATTGAAATAATTATTGTTCCTATGAAACTAGCCTCTGATGGAGATAGAATATCATCTTCACGCATACGAAACTCAGAAATTGATAGTTCTGGAAATGTCTTAGTTGACTAATCACTGTTCATAAATTGAGTAATCCTGATAAAACAAAAATTTCCAATATCTGACTATGTCAATAATTCATCCATTATTAAAAAAATTACAAAATGATGTTCAACAACTACAAAAAGGATTACAACCTAACCATCTCTCTTTCTGGTATCAAAAAATTATTGCAGATTCAAAAGAAATGGCTCCTCCATGGTTGCAAGATAAAATCAACGTAAAACAGGATCCAATTTTGCCAATGAAATTTAATCTTGATATCTCAAAACGAGCTGTAAGATACTTTATGATTGCAGTTGAAAATAATCTGCAACAAATGCCATATTCTACCCAGCTTTATTTCTTGAAGGTTCAAGAAATTCTAAGTCTTGAAATGGATAAATCACTAGTTTAGATTCTCTTTAGTAATTTCCACAAGATCTTCATTCGTTAACGTATCTACAATTTTTTCCTTTTTCTCAATAATTGACTGCATAAAATCCGTAAATTTGACAACTTGATCTTTATCTTTTAACACAATACTGTGTACCGATTTATCTTTTATAGAAATTACAATTTCAGTTTCAAAAACATCAATTATACCCGTGATGAAGGTTTCATTTCCTTCTTTAACAAAAATCAAACTTGCTAATTTCAGTGCTTCATATTTGTCTTGTGTGACAATCTCAACTTTATTCATCTGTTAGTAAGAATTTTGATAAATTCTTTTTTGCCTCTTCTCTTTTTTGTTGATGTATTTTTAAAAACGAATTAATCTTTTCAATCAAAATTGATTTTAGTTCTCCAGTTAACATCTTACCTGACTTATAATCTTCATATATTTTCTTTAATTTTTCATCATCAGGTTCAAAGAATATTCTTAGATATTGGAAAGAAACATCAATGTCTGGATTTCCGCCAAGTTCTCTATGTTTTTCAATATCTACTTGTCCCCCCAGAAAATCCATATTTGTTAATCTTCTTCTTTACCTCTTCTGCAGAATCTGTTGTATAGATAGTACTTTTTTCATCTGATGCAGACATCTTCCCTCCAGGTCCTGTTAGTGATGGAATCATAATGTTATGTATGAGAGCTGGTTTTGGTTTGTTTATTTTTGGTGCTACATCTCTGGTAATTCTGAAATGCGGATCTTGATCTACCCCGAGTGGAATTAGCACTGGTAAATCTTCAATAAAACATGGTGCTGATTGTAATGATGTATAGAAAATCATTCCAATATTGGTATCGTTTGTAAATCCAAACACAGCTTTTGTATTTGAAAAATTAATTTTTTTTGCAACTTGAACTGCAATAGGATATAATTTTTTGATATCACGAGTATTAATTATGATTTTTGTTTTTTCTGGCTTAAACCCAAGTGCAATAAAATCAAGCGCATTTTCTAATGCAAACTTACCTGTATTTTCTAAGGTTAAGTCAGATTTCGTATAAAATTTTTCATCATCAGTTAATTGAAAATATATATTCACATCAAATTTATCTTGTAACCATTTTGCAAAAACCCATGGTACCAAATGACCTATGTGTGTATTACCTGATGGACCTCGACCCGTATACAAGAAGAATTTTTTCCCTTTTTCAAAATTTTCCAAAATAATATTTAGATCTCTATGGGAAAAGAAAATACCTCGTCTTAACATGAAATGTTCTTCTCCAGTAATTTGCTTCATTTTTGATAAAATTTCATCTGAAATTTTTTGAGTTCCAAATTGTTTAGTTAATTTCTCATAATCTATGTCTCCTTCCACATTCCATGGAGTTACGACAAATTCATCTGATGACATTCAAGTTTGACTTAGGTTAAGCTTTAAAAAGTCTTTTTGGGACGTTGTACTGTGTCACAAGTTTTTCATGATATAGAAAAAAAAATTTTAGAAACACTACAAAAAGTTCCAAATCAAACTCCTGAACAATTATCTAAAAATACTGAACTTTCAATTGATCAAATTCGTAGAGGAATTGAATGGTTACGTCTAAAAGGACTTGCAATAGTAACTGAATCTGAAAAGATAACTTTCTCTTTAGGTCCTAACGGTCTTGATTCTCTAAAAAATGGATTACCTGAACGAAAACTCATCAATATGCTCAAAGATGAACCTAAAACCTTTGAACAAATTCGTTCTGCATTATCTGGTGCTGGATTTAATGTAGCTATTGCAAATGCTAAAAAAAATGGTTGGATAAAAATTGAAAAAGATAACTCTGATTCTTTAGTATCAATCAAAGAAAAACCAATAGAGACTCCTGAAGAAAAACTTCTTTCATTCATAGGTGAAAAAACTGTATCGCAAGAAGAAATTACTAATTCTTTAGCTATGAAAATTTTACTTTCTCGTCCAAATTACATTACACAAACATCTGAGAAATTAAAAAATATCTCTTTAACTGATGCAGCACTTTCTCTTGATACTAGTATATCCTCAAGTGGTGCAATTGATGTCGAGGCTGACGTATCTTCTATCTTTGCAGCTAGAACACATCCGCTACAGGATACCATTGATGAAATACGTGAAATTTTTGTCAATCTTGGTTTTTCTGAAATTTTTGGAAGTATGACACAGTCAAGCTTCTGGAATTTTGATGCTTTATTCACTCCCCAAGATCATCCTGCCAGAGAACTTCAAGATACATTTTATCTTGAAGATACAGAATTAAAGAACCCTGCAACCTCTTCACAAATTAAAAATATATCATTATCTCATAGAAAAAACTGGAAATATGATTGGAAATTATCTGAATCACAAAAAATGGTTTTACGAACACATACTACATGTGTTACAATAAAGTATCTTGCAGAACAAAAACCTGAAAATGCACGAATTTTTTCATTAGGTAGAGTATTTCGAAATGAAAAAGTTAGTTACAAGCATCTAGTTGAATTCAATCAAATTGAAGGAATTGTAATTGGAAATAATACAACTCTGCGTGACTTGATGGGAATTCAAAAAGAATTTTACAAAAAGTTGGGTTTAACAAAAATTAAATTTTGGCCAACATTTTTTCCATACACTGAACCATCTCTACAAACAATGGTGTATAATGAAAAATTAGGAAAATGGATTGAGCTTTTTGGTATGGGAATTTTTAGACCTGAAGTGACAAAACCTCTTGGTATAGACAAACCTGTTTTAGCTTGGGGTGGTGGAATTGAAAGAATTGCAATGTTGAAGTATGAACTTGATGATGTCAGAGAATTTTATAACAACAATTTAAGTTGGTTGAGGAGTGTATAATTGCCTGTAATAGAATTAAACATAAGTAGAATCCGAAAATTAGTTTCTGGAAATGTATCTAGAAAACAAATACTTGATGTTTTACCCTTTCTTGGTTTAGATATAGAATCTGAAGATGGAGATAAAATTAGAATTGAATATAGTCCAAACAGACCTGACTATTCTACTGAATTTGGTGTGGCACTTGGCTTACAGGGGTTATTGGGAATAAAAAAAGGAATACAAAAAACTAGTATTAAGAAAAAAGGAAAATTTGCAATTAAAGTGGATTCGTCTCTGACAAAAATTCGACCTTATGTAACTGGTATAATTGCCAAGAATGGTACTCTAGACAGTGATGATATTCAACAGTTGATGTGGATGCAGGAAGATCTACATAATGGAATTGGAAGAAAACGAAAGAAATCCTCTATCGGATTACATGATGCTGATAAAATCTCTTTTCCTTTAACATACACAACAACTTCAAGAGAACACAGATTTGTTCCATTAAACAGTAATACAGAACAAACAATTGATGAAATTTTGAGCAATACTGAACAAGGTCAAAACTATGGATGGGTAATAGAAAATGATAAAAATACACCGATAATCTTAGATTCGAAACAAAATACGATCTCTTTTCCTCCAATAATTAATTCTGCATTAACGACTGTTACGTCAAATACAAAAAACATCTTAATCGAAGTTACTGGTATTGACAAAGACTCTGTTGAAGATGCACTTTCTATTGTGATGTCTACATTGAAGATGGCTGGATTTGAATTTGAAGAATTGAAGATTTCAGGAAACAAAAATTCCACTCCCCAGTTAAAAGACAGAACTATCATTTATGATCCAAAATTCACTTCAGAAATACTTGGAATAGACATGAGTTTATCAAACATGGTGGCATGTATGAAAAAATGTAGATTAGATGCATCAATCAAAGGTAAAAAAATAGTATGTATTATTCCACGATATAGATTTGATATATTTGGTCCAATGGATTTAGTAGAAGAAATTGCTCTAGGGTATGGAATTGCAAACATTGAACCAAAATTGTCTCCCTCAACAACTATCGGTCAAAAAAATGATATAACGATTAAAACAGAACTAATTAGAAAAACTGCAGTTGGTCTTGGATTTCTTGAAGCATTAAATTCAAGTCTCACAAGTAAAAAAATTCTATACAATATGACAAAAAGGAATTCATCTGAAATCATCTCAGTCTTGGATTCAAAAAGTCAAGAACACACAATTCTTCGTGATTCTTTGTTACCTGGTTTACTGGAAAATCTCTCAAAAAACATTCATGAAACATATCCACAAAAATTATTTGAATCTGGTGTGGTCTTCTCAAAAGGTGAGCCTATTCATGAATCTATTAACTTGGCGGTAATTGTTGCATACAAGGACACAAATTATTCTGAACTTAAAGCAATAATGCAATCTATCCTTAGAACTAATTTCAAAATTAATTCAAAAACAAAAACTTCTAAAAACCAAGAATTATTTGTTGAAGGAAGGCATGCTGATATTTTTGTTAATGAGAAAAAAATTGGTGAGATTGGAGAAATAAATACTGAAATCCTAGAAACTTTTCGAATTAGAACTTCTGTAGCGGGTTTTGAAATAAAATTATCTGGATTAATATTTGACTAATTTTAATTAGGTAATGCCCAAAGAGCACGCATTCAGACGGATTAGGATGATGAGATCGTACGGATTACAATGATTTCTAATTCACCCAGGTTTGCGACAATGTAGGGCAACCCCGGTTTCAGATCTGAAATGAGGATTTGGCTAAAACCAATGATTTTTTGCGAGTCAGGACCGGGGAACATTTTTTAAAATTATAAATGTGCATCTATAAAATTAATTTTGATTTAAATGGTAAACTATTGGCTTGCAAAACAGGAACCAAGTGGGCCTAGAGGTTATCACATTCTTGATCTAAAAAAAGATAAAACAACTGTTTGGGATGGCATTCATAATAATTTGGCATTAAAGAATATGCGAGGAGCAAAAAAAGGTGATCAAATTATGTATTATCATACGGGTGTTGAAAAACAAGTAGTTGGATTAATGACTATTACTTCTGATCCATATTCGAATCCAAAAGAAAATAATAAAAGATTCATTGTTGTAGACGTAAAATTTAAAAAATTATTTAAAAATCCTGTTACTCTTGATGAAATGAAACTTCAAAAAAGTTTCAAAAATTGGGAACTACTACGAATAATGAGGTTATCTTTTATGCCTGTACCTGAAAATATTTGGAAAATCATTTTAAAATTATCTGATAAATAATTTTTCCAATAGGATAATTGATATACATGAACGTTGTAGATTCACTATGGCAACAGCATATGTACTCATTAACTGTGAGCTTGGTTCTGAGGAAGCTATTATCGCTCAGTTGAAAAATCTTGAAGGAGTAATAGAAGTTCACGGTACCTTTGGTGCTTACGACATTTTGGCAAAAATTGAATCGTCAACAGTTGAAGCATTACGTGAAACAATTACTTGGAAGATAAGAAAAATAGAAAAGATTAGATCCACCTTAACCCTTATGGGCATAGAAGGTCAAACCTAATCATTACATCCTTTTTGTTAAAATGCTTTTACACTTTATTTTTGTAGTCAAAGAAGAAGATCTTGAATATCGTAAAGATGAATTTGAATATGTAAAAGATATGGCTAAATTTTTTCAAAAATGGATTCAAGAAAATTTCTCAAAATCATATGAAATTCAATGTGATGAAATGATTACAAAGCCTAGAAGCATACTTCAAAAACTTGACTCACATAATCTATTAGATGATCATCGCCAACGTGGAAAAGAAATCTATCATTTTTACTTGACACATTTTAGACCGTTTTGGACTGATTGCACATGTGAAGGATTCCATTCTGAAAATTTTGGAATGGCACTTTGGCAAAAACCAAAAAATGGTTATGATGAATTATTTCTTGCAGAAAAAAATTGTACTACTGTATGCCATGAAATTTTGCATGAAATGCTAAGACAAAAAAAACATAAACGTTACATTGAAGATGTTCATGATTTACAAACTGAACATCTTTTCAATAATTTACCTTTTATTCAATATGATGAAAATTATGAAATTACTAATGATAAACCAAAATTTCTTTCAATGGATATTTCGACAATAAAATATTAGCATTTTACAACTGAATAAATTCTATTTTCAAAATTTGCAGTTTTGAATTCTAATTTACTTTCAGCATCATCTTTTCTTGATTTACTAAGATTTTCTAACTCTACTAGTGCATCTCCTTTGAAACCAACAGATGATCCATAAATTGCGTCAATGAGTTGTGTTCCATGCTCTCCACTTTTTACATCATCTGCAACATCATAAAATTTTGCAACATCTTTCTTGTTAATAGAATTTCCTGTTGCTTTGTTAAACGCAATTGCCATGTACATTCCATTACTTTTTATCGCAATTGGAATCTTGTGCTCTTTACCAGATTTACCTGGAATACTTTCATTAATCAAAACCTCACATTTATGATACATGCTTGAAACATATGCAAAAAATCTATACTGTGCATATTTTCCTTTTTTATCTTCTTGACAATCGACAAAAATTTTATTTAGTAACTCTAATGCATGATCATTCATACTCTGTAATCTATCATCAATCCTTCCTCTTTCTAAAAGTTCAGAGTTTGTGTCTTTTGCAACTAATTTTAGAATGAAATCTGGTAAATTATAATTTTTTAATGCTGTAACATATGCTCCTGCTTGTGACATTCCAAATTTTGGGAAACCTTTGTTAACCATGTATGTCAATTCTCCAAGTTAATTGATCTTTTAATAATAAAAACAACAAAAGCAGATAGTGTATTTTCTCTTATAACTGTATGTTAAAATTTTGAAATCTTAATCCCTGACCGTTTATAAACTGAAAATTACATTATGAAATATTGTCAAAAATTGCAATAGAAACCACACCTGAAATGGTCAAAGGAGTATATCATAAATTAGAAAAAAACATCCTAAAATTCAGAACTACATTAAAAAGACCTCTAACTCTTACTGAAAAAATTCTTGCTGGACATCTTGAAGATGAATTTTTAGATAAACTCTTAGATGGAAAAAAAAATTATATATTTCTTCGACCTGATCGTGTAGCATTACAAGATGTTACTGGTCAAATGGTTATGTTACAGTTTATGCAAGCTGGTTTGAAATCAGTTACATTGCCAACCACTGTTCACTGTGATCATTTAATCCAAGCAAGAACTGAAGGAAAATCTGATACAAAATTAGCGATGTATGAAAATAACGAAGTATACAAATTTCTTGAAACAGCATCTAGTAAATACGGTGCTGGATTTTGGAATCCAGGTGCTGGAATTATCCATCAAGTGGTTTTAGAAAACTATGCATTTCCTGGAGGTCTAATGATTGGAACTGATTCTCACACTCCAAATGCTGGTGGATTAGGAATGATAGCTATTGGTGTTGGTGGTCTTGATGCAGCAGAAACTATGGCGGGGTTGCCATGGGAATTACTTTATCCAAAACGAATTGGTATTCATCTTAAAGGTGAACTGAGTGGATGGACTGCACCTAAAGATGTTATACTATACGTTGCAGGAAAACTTTCAGTATCTGGAGGTACAAATTCTATTATTGAATATTTTGGTCCTGGTGTAGAATCAATTAGCTGTACTGGCAAAGCAACAATTACCAATATGGGAGCTGAAATCGGTGCAACATGTTCCATTTTTCCTTATGATAAAAGAATGGAAACTTATCTGAATTCGACAAATAGAAAAGAGATTGCATCTCTTGCTAATGATCACATTACTTTACTTCAAGCAGATCCTGAAGTAGAAGAAAATCCTGAACAATTTTTTGACAAGGTAATTGAAATTGATCTTTCAATTCTTGAACCACATGTGGTTGGACCTCATACGCCTGATCTTGCAAGACCGATTTCAAAATTATCTGATGAAGTAGACTCAAAAGAGTATATTGATAAAATTTCTGTTGCTCTAATTGGAAGTTGCACAAATTCATCTTATGAAGATATGTCTAGATCATCAAGCATTGCTAAACAAGCTGAAAAACACGGAATCAAGGCAAAAATCCCATTATTAGTAACTCCTGGTTCTGAACAAATTCGTTCTACTATAGAGAGAGATGGGCAAATTGATACCCTAAAATCAATCGGTGCAACAGTTCTTGCTAATGCATGTGGTCCATGTATTGGTCAATGGCAAAGACCTGAATTAAAAGAGGGAGAAAAAAATTCAATTGTTACATCATTTAATCGAAATTTCCCTGGACGTAATGATGGAAAACGTGATACAATGAATTTCATAGCAAGTCCAGAAATTATAACTGCACTTGCACTTGGAGGTAGTTTATCATTTAATCCATTAGAGGATTCACTTGAGGGAAAAGATGGTCAAAAAATTAAACTCTCTCCTCCTGGAATTGCTCCTGAAGTACCTGCTAATGGGTTTGTGATCACTGAAGGAGTTTATGTTTCTCCATCAGAAAACTCTGAAAATGTTAATGTTTTGATAGATCCTAACAGTGACAGATTACAAAAACTTGAACCATTTTCTTCTTGGGACGGAAATGACTTCACTGAATTAAATTTGATGTTAAAAGCCAAAGGAAAATGCACCACTGATCATATCTCACCTGCAGGTCCTTGGCTTCGTCTCCGTGGTCATCTTGATAACTTGAGTGATAATTTACTTTTAGGTGCTGTAAATGCATTCAATGATGAAATTGGCAAAGCAAAGAATATTCTTTCAAATAATATTGAAAACTGTGCACAAATTGCAAGAAGTTACAAAGAAAAAAACATGCGTTGGGTCATAGTAGGTGATAATAATTATGGTGAAGGAAGTAGTCGTGAACATGCAGCGATGACTCCAAGATTCTTAGGATGTGCAGCTGTCATTGCAAAATCTTTTGCAAGAATACATGAAACAAATCTTAAAAAACAAGGCATTCTTGCATTAACATTTAACGATTCTAATGATTATGAAAAAATTAAAGAAGATGATAAAATTAGTATCTACGGTTTAACTAATTTTGCACCTAACAAATCATTTGAATGTGAACTACAACACTCTGATGGAAATTTTGAAAAAATCACTTTGGTCCATTCTTACAACTCATCTCAAATTGAGTGGTTCAAAGCAGGTTCTGCTCTTAATGTCTTAAAAAATAAAACATCGTAAGTGGGCCCGATCGGATTTGAACCGACGATCGACGGTTTTGGAGACCGTCGCCCTACCAGGCTAGGCTACGAACCCACAAGAATTGAAATATTATGCAGGAATTTTAACTATTACTAAGGTTTATTTGCAAATTAGCAATATTTGCAGTAAAATGGTTAAACCGATTCTTCTTGTTGCTGGTGCAATTCCAATAATTCTTGCAATAATGATTGTCATTCCATTAGTTACTGCACCAGAAATATCAAACACTGCAATAGATCCTTCCGATAAATCAGAAATAGAATTCACTACACATCATCTTAGAAATATCTCACCAGGTATAACAGATAGAATTACTGCAGATCAAACAGAAATTATTGTAATAAAAAATGATGGCACAGTAACTTACTCTATTACTAAAGATGGAAAAGTTAGTACGCCAAAAACCATTAAAATTGATAACTCACAAAGAATCAAACTTGTTGCAATGATCAAAGAAACTGGTTTTTTGTCATTACCATTTGAATCATTTTCCATAAAAGAAGGAGTTGAAACCTATCAAAAATTTGGTCTTAAGATTACATTAAATGAAAATACTAATCAATTATACTGGCCTGAACAGAATGCAACCGAACGAATGATTCCACCAATCATCACAATGGTTCAAGAAGAACTGGAACTAATAATAGAGATCATAAGGGAATAAATATCGATGAGGCACAGATAGTCTATGATTCCGCTTTCTGGAGATATTCCTGATTCCACTGGTGTAGTATGTGGAAAAATTGATTCTAATTCAATTGTACGTGGTACTTCCACACTAAAACGTGGTTTTGCACATATGCTAAAAAATGGAGTTGTTATGGATGTGACAAATGTTGAACAAGCCCAAATAGCTGAAGAAGCCGGTGCAGTATCTGTAATGGTACTAGACAAATTACCTTCTGATGTAAGAAAAGCAGGTGGCGTAGCACGAACTGCAAGTATTAGAATTATAGAAGAGATTATGGATCATGTAACAATACCTGTTATGGCAAAATGTAGAATTGGTCATGTGTATGAAGCAAGTGTTCTAGATGAAACTAATGTTGACATGATAGATGAATCTGAAGTTTTAACCCCTGCTGATGAATATCATCACATTTGGAAATGGGATTATACTACTCCATTTGTAAATGGTGCGCGTTCTTTAGGTGAAGCATTAAGAAGAGTTGAAGAAGGTGCTGCAATGATTAGAACTAAGGGTGAGCCAGGAACTGGAAATGTTGCAGAAGCAATTTATCATATTAAAAAAGTCAATGAAGAACTTCGTACTATCAAAAGTATGTATGATTTTGATGACAAGCAAGAACTTGTTAAGATGGCTAGAGAATTCAAAGTATCTTATGATTTAGTTGAAGAGACAGCAAAAATTGGAAGATTACCTGTTGTAAATTTTGCCGCTGGAGGAATTGCAACCCCTGCAGATGCTGCTTATCTTATGTCATTAGGTTGTGATGGAATCTTTGTAGGTTCAGGAATATTCAAAGCTGAAGATGCTCAAGAACGTGCTCGTGCTGTTGTTCTTGCAACTACATTCTGGGAAGAATCAGATAAAGTCAAAGAAGCACAAAAAATGATTGATGAAAGACAATCACTACTTGGTTTGGATGTAAAAAATTTAGATTTGAAAATGCAAGAAAGAGGCAGTACTGTATGAGTAAAATTAAGATTGGTATACTTGCAGTACAAGGAGATGTGACTGAAAATTTTTTAGCTACTATGGCTTCTATGAGTGAATTAGGTATTGATGGAACTGTAATTCAAGTTAAAACAATAGAACAAATATCTGAACTTGATGGCCTGATAATTCCTGGAGGTGAAAGTACTGTAATTGGTCAAATGTCTCTTGTAAACGGTGGATTAAAAAAAATTAAAGAAAAAATTGAATCTGGAATGCCAGTATTTGGTATTTGTGCCGGAATGATATTTTTATCAAAAAATTCTAAAGATAAAGTTGTAGGTAACATTGAACAGCCTCTATTAGATGTTCTAGATGTAAAAATTGAAAGAAATTCTTTTGGACGCCAAAAAGATTCCTTTGAAGCAAATATTTCAATGGAACCTGTTGGAATCTCTTCTTTTAATGGTGTGTTTATTCGTGCACCATCTGTATCTGAAACTGGTTCTGATGTTGAGATATTAGCCAAATTTAATGAAAAAATTGTTGCAGTAAAACAAGCAAATATTCTTGCAACTGCATTCCACCCTGAACTTACAAGGGATATTTCATTACACAAATCATTTGTAAAATTAGTTGATAATCTTAATTAGATTCTAAATTATGCATAGCAATTAAATCTTTTTTAAATTGACTTAATGCTTCTGGAACATCAATTTTTATTGAATCTTTTAATGAAAGTTCCTTCTGTTTCTTCTCATTCCATACTTTTGAATTAAATTCTGAAAGCAATTGTGTTATTTCTGACATATCCTCTACATTTTCCATGTCTGGTAAATTTTCTTCATGTATACTATCTTTAGAGTATAATGTTTTCCAAAGATGTTCTGTAATGAATGGTGTAATTGGTGCTAAAAGTTTCAATATTGTAGATAAAACTTTGTGTAATGTAAAAATTGCACCATTTCTTTCTTCATCTGTAAAACCAATTCCATATGCTCTTGCTTTTGCTATCTCTATGTATTGTGCAGCAAAAATATTCCATGTAAATTCTCTAATTGCTGTAGATGGAATAAAGAAATTATATTTTGAATATCCTTCTTTACACACTGAAATTAATTTATCGAGTTCAGATAATATCCATTTGTCTGATTCATATAATTGACCAGATTTTATTACTGGAAAACTTGATAGAAATCTTGAAACATTCCATAATTTACTCAAAAATTTTCTTGTAGATTCGATTTTTTGTTCTGAGCATCTGAAGTCATAACCTTGATTTATTTCACTTGCACTCCAAAATCTAAAAGTATCTGCACCTGATTTTTCAATCACTGGTAAAGGATCAATTGCATTACCTTTACTCTTACTCATTTTCATACCTTTTTCATCTAATCCATAACCCATTATCCATGCTTCAGACCATGGTTTTTCTCCAGTTAATTTTTCACATCGTAATAATGTATAGTATAACCATGTTCTGACAATATCTTTTGCTTGTGGTCTAATTGCAGTAGGATATGTTTTTTTAAAAAATTCGTTATCTCTATTGAATTTTGTAACAAATAATGGCGATACACTAGAATCCATCCATGTGTCAAATGTTCTTTCTTCTCCTGTAAATTCACTCTTACCACATTTTTCACATTTTTCTGCTGGGCATTTATCTTTCCATGGACGATAATATTTTCCAGGTTCTGGAACAAATGGTTCTGAGCACTCATTACAATACCATATTGGTATCTCCGTACCATAGAACCTTCTTCTAGAAATTGGCCAATCAATAGATATGGAATCTAACCAATTCATCAAAATTTGCTTGTGCATATTTGGATAGAACTGTATTTTTTCTCCTAATTTCTTGATTTTCTCGAGTGAATCTTTCTGTTTTAGATAATATTCTTCCATGGGAACAATCTCGATTGGAATTTTACTTCTTTCAGATAATGGCGTTCTATGTGATATGTCTTCAATTTTTTCTACAAGATTCGCATTTTCCAAATCTTCAATAATTTTGGTTCTAGCCTGTTTTGGTTTCAATCCTTGATATTCTCCTGCTGTTTCTGTCATTCTACCATCAAGTCCAATTGCAATAACTTCCTCTAATTGTAATTCTCTAAACAATGCTACATCATTTTGATCACCATAACTACAAACCATTACTGCACCTGAACCAAATTCAATTTTTGCAGAATGATGTGGTGTAATTTTTACTTCGTTATTAGTAAGTGGAACAATCAACTCTTTTCCAATTAAATCTGAATATCTTTCATCATTTGGATTAACTATGACTGTTTTACATGCACATAGTAATTCTGGTCTTGTACTTGCTATGATTATTTCTTTTTTAGTTTCTTTAGTGATAAATTTCATGTAAACAAGTTTTGTTGGAATTTCCTCATACACAATTTCAGCATCTGCAATTGTTGTACCAGAAACCCAATCATAATTATTTGGTCTTGTTGCAAGATATATTACTCCTTTTTTCCAAAGATCAATAAATGTCTCCTGTGTAAATTTTCTGTAGTCTTCTGAATCAGTTCGATAATAATTTTTAAAATCTCCACTTAATCCTAGACTTTTCATTATCTGAATCATCTCAGCTTCTAAATCATCTAATGCATTTTTACATAACTCTAAAAATTCACCTCTTTCTGTTTCTCTCATTCGTATACCATGTTTTTTTTCAGTGTACAACTCAACCGGTAAACCATTTCTATCTATTCCAATTGGAAAATACACATTCTTTCCAGACATTCTTGCGGTTCTTGCAATCATATCTATTTGTGCATAATGTGATGCTGCTCCTATGTGCCATGGTCTTCCTGATGGATATGGTGGTGGAGTATCTATTGTATAATTTGTATCAAGTAATTGAAAATCATATAGTTTTTCTTCTTCCCATTTTTTTAAAATTGCATTTTCAAGTTTTGGGTCCCACGCTTTTTCTGCAATTTTTGGTTCCATGTCTAAAATCTTGTTCTTTGTCTATAAATCTCTAAAGTGCTAAAATTACCTATATCTTATCTAAAAATTTTGCAAGGTTGATATCATTTTGAGAAATTCCTCCTACGTCATGTGTCATAAGATCAATTACGAGTTTATTGTAGACATTAAACCATTCTGGATGGTGATTCATCTTTTGAATTTCTACAACTGCTATTGTCATGAATTTCCACGCCTCATCAAAATCAACAAATTCTATCTCTTTGTGTAATTTTCCATTTAGAATTGTCCATCCATTCAATTCTTTTAGGCCATCTTCAATCTCATTATCTGAAAGTTTTACCAATCCCATGCTATGGTCTAACACATGAACAATAATAAATTATACAATCCAATTCACAAAATTATGAATCAACTATTAGATGAGATACAATGTGCTATCAAAAATACTGTTTTTGATAATTCTGTTGGTGTTGCATTTTCAGGTGGTGTCGATAGTACCTTAATTGCAAAATTATTGCATGATGGTGGATATGACATACATCTTTTGACTATTGGTTTTCATGATTCACATGATATCAATTTTGCAAAAGAAGTAAATGAAATTCTAAAATACAAACATGAAATTTTAGAAATAGATCCAGAATCTTTTCAAGAAATTAGTGAAAAAATTAATGGAATAATCAAAACAGATAACCTTTCTTGGAATGAAAATTCAATTGCATTTTATTATGTTTCAAAATTAGCAAAGGATCTAGGAATTTCTACAGTTGTAACTGCAAATGGAATTGATGAATTATTTTGTGGTTATAATGCATATCGTGAAGCGATCGGCATTGGTGTTGATGAAGTAATGAATGTCATGAATAAGAAATTAGAAAATGAGAAGAAAATGATGATTGCAGTAAACAATGTTACCTCTAATTTCAATGTAAAAATATTACAACCATTGTTAAATGAAGAATTTATCTCCTTTGCAAAAACTATTCCTATATCTGAAAAAATAATTGATTCTGATGATTTACAAAGGAAACATGCTATACGTAAACTTGCTATATCTTGCGGTGTACCTGAAATATCTGCTCATAAACAAAAAAAGGCATTACAGTATGGTTCTAAAATTCACAAACAGCTTTTAAAACTTAGATAATTTTTTTACATCTGACTTTACATGTTTATCTACATTGTTTATGATAATTTGTGATGCACCGAGATGTTTTTCAGGAATAAAAATACCTCTGACTTCTTTTTCTGTAAGTGATTTTGAAATAGCTTTATCTTTAATCAATGCGTCCATGTAATCCATTTTTTTGTCATGGGCTTCAAATGCAACTCTTTGTACATCTCTATATGCTATGAATCTAGGCATACCTTTTTTGATTAATGCTTCTAGAACAAATTCTGCAAAAATTTGACCCTTTGTAATATACAAATTTTCTTGAACTCGCTCATCATTAATTTTTAGATTACTAATTATTCTAATCATTGTTTCAATCATTTCATCAAGTAATATGGATGCCATTGGTAAAGTAAATCTCTCATTAGCTGAATTTGATAAATCTCTTTCATGCCATAATGGAATGTTTTCAAATGATGTGTTAATTTGGCTACGCAAAAGTTTTGACAATGAAGAAATTCTTTCACTTTTTATTGGATTTCTTTTGACAGGAACTGCACTGCTACCCATTTGACCTTTTTTGAAATATTCAGATACTTCTCCAATTTCTGTTCTTTGTAGATTTCTTATCTCAATTGAAATTTTTTCTAATGTTGCTCCCAAAAGTGATAATTGAAAAATATATTCTGCATATCTTTCACGTGGAATAATTTGTGTGGTAACTTTGGCAGGAAATAACGATAATTTTTTTGCTACCAGTTCTTGAACTCTTACTGCGTCTTTACCCATCAAAGAACCAGTTCCTACAACTCCAAGTGTTTTACAAATTAGAATTCGTTTTTTTATCTCATCTAATCGCTCTAGATGTGTTGCCATTTCTGATGCCCAATTGGCAAATTTCAAACCAAATGAAATTATACTTGCATGTTGACCGTGTGTTCTGCCTACTGCTGGAAGTACTTTGTATTTTACGGCATTTTTTGATAATAGTAATGCGAGTTTTCCAACCTTTGGTTGAATTATTTTAATTGCATCTCTCATCTGCATGGAATTACTAGTATCTACAAGATCATTACTTGTTAATCCATAATGTATCCATGGTCTTGATTCTTTTTTGCATCTCTCTGCTAATGATTCTACTAATGCTGCAGTATCGTGATCACTTTTTGCCTCTAATTGCTTAATCCGTTTGGCGGTAATCTTTCCTGAGCGTGCGGCTCTGGCAATATCTTTTGCAATTGACTTTGGAATTAGATTTATTTCACTTTGAGATAGTGCGGCTGCCGCTTCTATCTGCAATTGGTAATCAACTTTTTTTTGTTCTCCAAAAATCTCTAGCATCTCTTTTGTGCCGTATCTTCCACTGTCTATAGGTAAAATTGCCACTATTTGGTATAGATTTTTTACAAAAATAAACTTATGTCTAGTCAGAAAATGAAATTAGAATTCGAACCATCAAAGTTGATTACTGCTCCTGAGAGATATTTTATCTCTTTTTCTATTATGGATGCAACAAAATTACCAATCTCTTGAGGTTCTCCTAATCTTTTCATTGGCAAACTATCTGCATATTCTCCTACATCACTTACCAATTCTTTTGTTCTATCTGTGTTGATTGGACCTGGAGCTATATTGATCATAGTGATATCTCTAGATGCAAATTCTTTACTCAAAATTTTAAACACACTGGAAAAAGCGGCTCTGTATGCACTTGATATGATTAATTTTGCATTTGGTTCTTTAATTACATTAGATGTAATTACAAAAACGTATCCTCCATCATTTATTGTAATTTTTTGTAGTAATGTACAAAATCCAACAAACAATTGATTATGATATTTATTCCAATCTTCATTAGTAATTTTTTTAAATTCAATAATTGGTGGACCTCCTGTGTTTAGCACTAAGATATCTGTTACATCATTTTTTTCTGAAAATTTATTGACACTCTCTAAATCTGAAGTGTCGATCTCTGTACTTGATGCTGAAAGAACTTCCAAATCAAGTTTTTTTAATGAATCTGAAATAGCTTTTCCAATTCCTCTACTACCTCCTAGAATGATAGCTTTTTTCATTATCTAGTAGAAATTGTTATTTAATTTAAATTGCCTGAAGAGATTTTTATCATAGGAAATGACTGATTTAAAACCAAAAAAAATTGGTGAAAATGAATATCAAATTGATGCAGATTCTTCTTTAGGAATGAAAGTACCAGTTACAATTTATGCTGATAAAACATTATTGCAAAAAATGATGACTGATAGAACTCTAAAACAAGCTATCAATGTATCTACCTTACCTGGCATTCAGGAACACGCAGTAGTTCTACCTGATGGTCATGAAGGATACGGTTTTCCTGTTGGTGGTGTAGCTGCTATGGATGCTGAAGAAGGAATGATTAGTCCTGGTGGAGTTGGTTATGATATTAATTGCGGTGTTAGATTGTTACGAACAAATCTCACTGAAGAACAAGTACGTCCAAAACTTGGTGAATTAGTTAATGATCTTTTCAAATCAATTCCATCCGGTGTAGGTTCAAAAGGTGCTGTGAGATTAACTCAATCTGAATTAGATGAAGTTTTAGTTACAGGGGTTTCATGGGCAATTGATAATGGATATGGAACAACTGATGATGCAAATGTTTGTGAAGAAAATGGGCAAATAGCAAATGCTGATCCAAATAAAGTATCTGATAAAGCAAGAAAACGAGGACTTCCGCAACTAGGAAGTTTGGGATCTGGAAATCATTTTCTTGAAGTTCAACGTGTAGAAGAAATTCATGATGAAGAAGCTGCAAAACGAATGGGAATACAAGAAGGTACTATTACTGTATTGATTCATTGTGGTTCTAGAGGATTCGGTCATCAAGTTTGTAGTGATTACCTAAGAATTTCTGAACAGGTACAAGAAAAATATGATATTCATTTGGCAGATAGAGAACTTGCATGTGTTCCAAATACCTCTGAGGAAGGTGAATCTTATAGAAAAGCAATGTTTGCAGCATTAAATTTTGCATGGAGTAATAGACAAATGATAACTCACTGGACACGAAAATCTTTTGAAAGAGTTTTTTCACAATCTGAATCTGATTTAGATATGAAATTAGTCTACGATGTAGCACATAACATTGCCAAAGTTGAAAAACACAAAATTAATGGAAAACAAAAAAATCTTGTAGTACATAGAAAGGGTGCAACACGTGCTTTTCCAGCAAATATGGATGAGGTTCCTTCAAAATATAGGGATCTAGGTCAACCTGTCTTGGTTCCAGGTTCTATGGGAACTGGAAGTTGGATTCTTCTAGGTAGTGAGAATTCAATGTCTGCAAGTTTTGGTTCAACAGCTCATGGTGCTGGTAGAATGATGTCTAGGTCAAAAGCAAGACGTGATTTTACAGAATCTGAAGTCAAAAAATCTCTTAATGATAAAGGCATTTTTATAAAATCTTTAACAAGAGATGGTGTGGTTGAAGAGACACCTCAAGCATACAAGGATGTTGATGCTGTTGTTAATGTATCTCATAATCTTGGAATCGCGACTAAAGTTGCTAAATTAGTTCCAATTGGAGTGATCAAAGGATGAGTGACGAAGACAAAGAATTAGAGATACTTAAGGCTAAAAGATTAGCTGAAATGCAAAAAAACCTTTCCATGCAAGATAAATTAGATGAAAATAAAAGTGAAGAAAATGAAAAACCAAAACTTTCGTTACGTGATCATGTAGTGAATAGGTTAGGTTATCGTGGTATGGAAGTATTACAAAATGCAGAGTATCAATTTCCAAATGAATCTAAAATCATTATTGAAAAATTAGGCGAATTGATCTCATCAGGTGATATTAATGAAACATTGGATGGTGGAAAATTACTAGTTTTATTTAGATCTGTAGGACTTTCTATTAGAATGGAAAATAAAATTAATGTTGAAAAAGATGGAAAATTTATTTCAATTGCAGATAAATTTAAAAAAACAAATAATGATGATGAATTATGACATATTATATTCAAATTAGTACAACTAATTGGCCTAAAGATAGACTTCTTTTTGAGGATATAATGAATACACTAGAAAAATTATGTGATGTTCAAAATGGGTATATTCTAAATGAACCTGTATCTAAATTTGGTTGGACATTTATTGATATGATATTGAAAGGAGATCTTCATATGTCTATGGAACAAGAATTTACTGAACAAGTTAACAAATCTAAAGGTTCAAAACCTGAAGAAAAGTTTGTTAATTTTCTTGTAAAATATTTAGAAAACAATAGTTGTAAAATAAAATTAAAATTACTACAGGCTAACTAAACTCTTCTTCCTCGTTTTCCACCTTTTTTCCTTGTTGTATCATGTGGAATAGGTGTCACATCATCAATCTTACCAATTCTAAATCCTCCTCTTGCAAGTGCACGAATTGCTGCTTGTGCTCCTGGTCCTGGAACTCTAGAACCAACTCCGCCTACAGCACGAACTCTAATGTGTAATCCTGTGAATCCTTTCGTTTTTGCAGATTCTGATACTACGTTTGCTGCTTTCATTGCTGCAAAAGGTGATGATTCGTATCTGTCTGCATTAACATGATGACCTCCAGAACTAATTGAAACTGTTTCTGCACCGGTCAAATCAGTAATGTGGATGATAGTGTTGTTATAACTGCTAAAGATATGTGCAA
>CABXKZ010000004.1 GCA_902512865.1 uncultured marine group I thaumarchaeote
ATGTTTCTATAAGGCGGTTATTGATCTAGTCTTATTAATTATATATACACAGAATAGTATGGACGATTTTGAAAAAGAATTTCCAGATTTTGATTGGAAAAATACTCCTGCATATAAACACCCAGGAGGAAAGAATTGTCCTTGTCCAAAACACGAATACATTCGAGAACAGATCAATTTTACAAAACAAGTGAATGAAGCAGGTTCAGATGCAGCACGTGTTACTCTCAAATTTTGTCCGGAGCATTATCAAGTATACATCAAGGAAGTTATTCCAGCAATGCCACTAAAATATAAAATTCTTACAAAAATTGCATTAAAAATTGGTGCGATACAAATAGAACATTTAACTCACATGCAATCAGATTTGTGTTTTTATTGCAAGTTTGGTTCAGGCGGACATGGAAAGAAAAGCGAACTTCCACCAATGCCTTAGTTTATCGGACTGAGTCTAATTTTTGGTCTATGTGGAGTATCGTGATGACATTTCTTTTCACATATTGGACACATTTTTCTGTCAAGAAATATGCATTGACATATGTGTGACTTGAGATAACTTTCAGCTGCAGTAGAATTTTCACCAGTCCCATTACAAAAAGGACATTGCGAATCAATCAATTCAATTATTCCTCCACCCTTACAAACGCCACAAATGTCAGAATTAGTCACAAGTTTATTGAGGAAAAAGAGGATTAAACTCTTACTGTAAGATTTTTTTTAACATCGAGTTAGGCTTATACCTTCTTTTTGAAATGAGGAAACATATGCCAATTGAAGATATTCATGAGCTAATCGAGATTTTTGAAAAAGCTGGAGAGTTAAGAAAAATTTCTACACAAGTAGATTCAGAACTTGAAGTTGCAGAAATTTTACGTCGAACAATGTATAATAATGGACCCGCATTATTATTTGAAAATGTAAAAGGATATGAAATGCCAATTTTAGGAAATGCATTTGGTTCAATGAAACGATTAGAATTATCACTTGAGACATCAGACTTTACGGAAATTGGACAGAGAATTGCAGATATGTCAAAGATGGAGATTCCAAAGGGCATGCTAAATAAGATTAAAAAATTACCAGAACTCTCAAAAATGAGCGAATCATTTCCAAGTTTAGAAAAAAGTGGACCAGTCAGCGAAATAATTAGAGAGAATCCAACTTTTGATGATATACCAATTTTAAAATCATTTCATAAGGATGCTGGAAAATTCATTACGTTTGGATTAACCGCAACAAAACACCCTGAAACAGGAATTAGAAATTTAGGAGTATATAGAATACAAATTCTAGACAGTACTCATGCCTTAATGCATTGGCAAAAACACAAGCGTGGTGCAGAACATCACGACCTTACAAAGTCAACTAAAACAGAAGTTGCAATTGTGATTGGAGGAGAACCTGCAACAGTATTCTCAGGAGTCGCACCAGTTCCAGAAGGATTAGACAAGTATCTTTTTGCAGGAATAACAAGAAAGAAAGGAATCAAGATGATAAAATGTAAAACAATTGATGTCGAAGTTCCTGCAAATGCAGAAATTGTTTTGGAAGGATATGTGGATTCATCAGATATTAGAGATGAAGGACCGTTTGGAGATCATACAGGGTATTACACACCAAAAGAACCATTTCCAACTTTTACATTAACTGGGATGATGCAAAGAAAGAACCCAATCTATCTTACAACAGTTGTAGGAAAACCTGTGTTAGAAGATGCATATATTGGCAAGGTCATTGCAAGTTCATTTTTACCAATGATTAGGATGTTTCATCCTGAAGTAGTAGACTTTGCAATGCCTGCCGCAGGATGGTTTCAAGGTCTTGCGATAATTTCTATAAAAAAGAGATACCCAGGTCAAGCAAAAAAAGTCATGATGGGGTTATGGGGCATGGGACAACTTGCGTTAACAAAAATGTTTGTCGTAGTAGATGAAGATGTGAATGTACATGACATGAATGATGTAATCTGGGCAATAACAACTAGAACAGATGCTGCAAGAGATATTACAATTATAGATAAAACACCTACGGATACATTAGATCCTGCATCACCATTGGTAAATCTAGGCTCAAAATTAGGAATCGACGCAACACAAAAAACTGCAGAAGAAGGATTTGAAAGAGAAATACAAGAAAAAGTCCAAGTTGACGATGAAACTAAGAAATTAGTTGATTCAAGATGGGCAGAATATAGAATTTAACGCATAGATACGGTTTCATAAAAGTTATCACGCTCTTCAGCAGAATAACCAATCTGTTTAATTGAATCAATAATTCGAGTGTCAGTTAATTCAGTAGAACGAGACCCAGTACAAGAAACCACTTCTTCGCCAATTAATGTTCCACCAAAGTCATCAGAACCATACTGTAATGCCAATTGTGCCATACCAATACCATTTGTTAACCAAGATGATTGTATATGATCAATTAATCCATCAAAAATTATTCTAGAAATTGCAATCATCTTTAATAATTGGATTCCACCTGCACCAGTAGTAACGGTTCCCTCTTTTTGCATCAATGTATTGTTTGGCTCAAAACTCCATGGAATAAATGCCATGAACCCATTAAGATCTTTTTGTAGTTTAACAATTTTATCATAATGTTCTACGATGTCATTATTTGTTTCAACATGACCATACATCATAGTTGCAGAAGCAGGTAAACCTAACTCAAATGATTCTTTCATTATTCTAATCCAATCATCACTATCAATTTTTTTTGGACTAATGATTTCTTTAACAGAATCAGTTAAAATTTCCGCACCAGCCCCCGGAACAGATTGTAAACCGGCATCTTTTAATCGTGATAAAATTTCTTTTGTTGATGATTTTTCTACTCGTGCAATCATATCTATTTCAGAGGTAGATAATCCATGTACTCCCACCAGAGGGAATTTTGAACGAATCATTTTAAAAGAATCTTCATAGTATTCAATTCCAAGGTCAGGATTGTGACCACCTTGAATTAAGACTTGTCTTATCTTGAACATGTCCCATCCAGTCTTTACTCTCGCTTCAATTTCTTCTAGAGTCAAAGTATATGCTTCATCATGGTTAGGAGGACGATAAAATGCACAGAATTTACAATCAGTAATACAGACATTTGTATAATTCAAAATGATATTATTTACAAAAGATACTTTTTTCCCAAACTTTTTTTGAGTGATAATTCCAGCTACAAGTCCTAAAAGATAGACATCATCAGATTTCAGTAGTCTCAGATAATCATCTTTTTTTGGTCTAATACCAATAAGTGAGTTTTCTAAGATATCTCCTATTTCACTAGAGTGAATTTGCTGTGTTAATTGACTCAATCATAATCTATCGTTTGAGATTAATATTTAATTCTTAGATAAAAAATGAGCCTAAAATTACATTTTTGGCAATTTTTAAGTATGGTATACCAAAGATATCACTAATGGCAACAGGTACTGAAATTAGATTAAGTAAGATTATGAGAAAAGGCAAGATGCTTTGCATTCCAATGGATCATGGAATTTCTAATGGACCAATTGAAGGATTAGAAAAACCACATGACGTAATTTACAAATGTGAAAATCATGGTCTGACAAGCATAATAATTAACAAAGGAATTATCAAAACATTACCAAGACCAACAAAAGTTGGAATTTTAGCTCATTTTTCTTCTAGTACTGCATTATCATTATCTCCAAATAGAAAGATGTTGACAGGTTCTGTTAAAGAAGCAATACGATTAGGTGCAGATGGAGTTTCACTACACATCAACATTGGAGGAAAAGAAGAACCAGAAATGATTGAACAGTTAGGAAAAATTTCTGAAGAATGTCATGAATGGAATGTTCCATTACTTGCAATGATGTATCCGAGAGGAGAAAATGTCAAAGACCCACATGATCCAGAAATTGTAGCTCATACTGCAAGAATTGGTGCAGAGTGTGGTGCAGATATTGTCAAGACATTGTACACAGGAGATATTGATTCATTCAAGAAGGTTGTAGAAAGTATTCCAGTTCCAGTGGTAATTGCTGGAGGTCCAAAATCAAAAACTGACTTGGACATTTTACAAATGACTGAAGATGCAATGGATGCAGGTGCAAAGGGAGTTACATATGGAAGAAATATTTTTGCTCATAAATCACCAGATAAATTGGTAGATGCGTTAGCAGGAATAATTTTCAGAAAAGAATCAGCAAAAGAAATGGCAAAAAAAATTGGCAAATGATAAACTTTTGATTGTCCAACCAAAAGTTGGAAAAAATCAACTAAATAGATTTGTAAAAAATTTGGAAGATGAAGGTGTCAAGTACGTCTATGCAGATCCAAAAGTAATTACAGACAAAAAAAGTAAGATGAAAACGATATTCACCACACCCAATGCAGATTATGTTGTACTTAACAAGGAAGGTAAGAAAATTAGAGGGAAAAAAGTGGGAAAACAATTTAAAATTCTATCAAATAAAGACATTGATGGCGTTTTTGAGACTGCAAAAAAAGGGCTTGATTTTGTCATAATCGAGGTAAAAGATTGGAAGATCATCCCATTAGAGAATATTATAGCAAAATTACACAAGATCCACACACAAATATTCACAATAGCTAAAAATCAGAAAGAAGTTAGAAAGATGTTTTCTATTCTAGATGTTGGTGTTGACGGAGTCATATTTCAAACAGGTTCTATAGGAGAAGTACAAGAGACCTTAGTAAATCTTGGAACAAAGAGTTTTGATTTGAGTAAAGCAAAGATTACAGAGATTCAAGAGATAGGTGATGGAGAACGAGTTTGTGTTGATACCGCATCAATGTTACATAAAGGAGAAGGAATGTTAATTGGAAGTAGAGCAAATTTTATGTTTTTAGTTCACAATGAATCAGTTGGCTCATCATTTACATCACCAAGACCATTTAGAGTTAATGCAGGGGCAGTTCATTGTTACACATTATCACCAGATGGAAATACAAAATATCTATCAGAATTAGAAACTGGTAGTGAAGTGTTAATCTTAAATTCCAAAGGAAAGGCAAGAAGAGCAGCAATTGGGAGATGTAAAATTGAGAAAAGACCAATGTTGTTAATAAAAGCAAAAGTTGGTAACGAGATTGGAGGAATTATTGCACAAGATGCGGAGACCATACGATTTGTAAAAGCAAATGGACAATTGGTTTCAGTCACACACCTCAAGAAAGGGGATTCGGTTTTGGTATTTTCAAAAGAAGCTACTGGAAGACATTTTGGTATGGAAGTATCAGATGAATATATCCTTGAAAAATAATGAAGTATAAGACGTGCGTCTCAATAGGTGAGAAGAACCCAAAAAAATTAAAAAATGTTTTAAAAAAGGCACTTTTAAAATCAGATTTTGCAGAGATACGATTTGATTACTTGAAAAAAGCAGACATACCAATTGTATTAGAGGATATTAAAAAAAGCCTCTCAAGATGTGTGTGTACGTTACGACCAAGATCAGAAGGAGGAGTATTCATTGGAAAAGAGGGTGAAAGAAGATTAATTCTACGTTTAATTGCAGAATATAATCCGTTTTTATTAGATGTCGAATTCAATGCAATTCAGAAAGACAAGAAACTTGCATCATATTTGAGAAAAACAAAATGCAAATTATTGATTTCATGGCATGATTTTAAGAAGACACCTAATGAATCTCAGTTAAGATCTAAATTCAACAAAATGGCTAAGTTTTCAAATATAGTGAAAATTGTGACTGTAGCAAATAGCGTTTCTGATGCATCTAGGTTACTTTCACTTTATTCTATAAAATCAGAGAATGAAACAATAGCATTTTGTATGGGCGAACAAGGTAAGTTTTCAAGAATTTTGTGTTTGCATCTAGGTAGTCCATTTACCTATGTATCATTAGGAAAGGCAATTGCGCCAGGACAATTTAGTTTGAGAGAGATTAAATCACTTGAATGTTGATCAGGCATGATATGATTTTCTAATTAGTTTGATTAAGAATTTCCAGCAGGTCTATTCATTGTTCCAAAGAATTGATATTGTTTGCTAACTGTTTGTCCATCTAGAGAAGCAGTTACATCAACAGTATACAAATGACTAATTTTCCATAGACTAGGATCTAGAGTTGTTTCGTCAGCCATTACTTCATATCTATAGAATATTTTTCCTGTTTCACCAGTAGCAGTATGAATTTTTTCACCTTCTTCATCAGTGAGAATTACATTTATGGTAACACCAGATAATACTTGGTTATTATGATGTTGATAATCAGTTCCACTGTACACATCTTCATAAAACACTTTTGCATCTAATACAAACTTTCCTTCAGGATATACTTTTGAATATCCTTCAAATAATATGTGAAGAGGCTTTCCGGATATAACAGGAGTTTCAGGAATTTCATCAACTATGTCTTTGTTTATGGTAATTTCTGGACTAACTACGTCAACTTGTATAATTCCAATTTCAATTAGATATTTCATCGCATTAATAAATTCAGAGTCTGGAATTAAATTCTCAGACCACCAACCAGCAGTATTTCTTACCCAATCAGGAATGATTTTGTCAGGTCCAAGAGGAGCAGATTCGATTGATGGAACGTAAATAATTCCTTCATTGATCAAAAATTCAAGACTGGTTGTAAATTCACTCTGTGAGATTTGTCTGTCAGCCCACCAAGAGGCATTATTCTTAACCCAATCAGGAACATCTTCAGAAAAAGAGAATGGAAGGATTGAAAATCCAATTACCATGACAAGAAAAAAAGGAAGTTTTTCCATAGTTTTGGTTGTTTTTGGTAGAATTAATTTTTATGATGAAAAAAATTTTTACCAATGAATAGGTTATATCAATCTAATTTGGATTAGAATTATGCTAAAGACATTTGCAGTAATCGGTGATCCTATTGATCATTCATTATCGCCAACAATTCACAATGCAGCATATAGAGAATTAGAGATGGAATGTACATACATTGCATATAGAGTCGCTCAAGGGGAATTGGCTACAGGCATAGAATCTTTGAAAAAAATCAAGATTGCAGGATTTAATGTTACAATACCACACAAAATTGAAATGATGAGATATTTAGATAACTTGGACGACAATTGTAAAAAAATTGGAGCCGTAAATACAGTTCTTAATGATGATGGAATATTGAGAGGGTTTAACACAGACATGGACGGTTTTTTGGAACCAATAAAAAGAAAAGAGATTGAAATAAAAAATTCAAGAATTATTATTCTTGGTGCTGGCGGAGCAGCAAGAGCTATCATTGCAGGATTTCAAAAAGAAAATGCAAAAGAGATTACAATTGTTAATAGAACAAAGAGTAAAGGAGATGAATTGTCTGAATTTTCAAACAGAATGGGGTTAAGTTCTGTATCAAGTTCAATTAAAGACATGGAAGATTTTGATTCACAATTTGATATGATAGTTAATGCATCATCATTGGGATTGAAAGGGGAGAAAAATATTATTCCAAGTAGATTGTTTGATGAACAAACAACAGTGTATGATATAGTTTACAAACCAATAAAAACAGATTTGATAAATAAGGCGAAAGAAAAAAATTGTAGAATTATATTTGGTTATGAAATGTTGCTTGGTCAAGCAATACGTTCATTTGAGATTTGGTTAGATAAACAAGCTCCATATGATGCAATGAAACGTGCTATTCTAGGAGGGTCCGGATGACAGAGGTAGTGGCTATGGTGTATGGTGCAGTATCTATGGTAAATGCAATTGCAATAGGAAAAGGCTCAACATTAGGAATTGATACATTTGTAGAAGCCACATTAATAAAAAAAGAAGGAACTGGAATTCATATCACTTCCGAAAATAAGACAATTAGTTCACGTTTGATAAATAAGGTAATTGACAATATGATTCCAAAGAAAGTTTTAGAGAATACAAGACTAGAGTTAGACTTTAGATCAAACATACCTACAGGATATGGATTAAAGAGCTCTAGTGCAATTTCAACAGCAGTTGTATTATCATGTGCAAAAGCTTTTGGCAAACAAATGAGCGATGAAGAAATTTTGAAGATGGGTTCTAAAACATCAATACAAACCAAAGTCAGTATTACTGGTGCTTATGATGACGCATGTGCATGTTATTTTGGAGGGTTCAATGTAACGGATAACTTGAAGATGAAGTTGTTGCACAGAGAGGTAGGTCCAAAAGAACTGCAAGCAATAATTTTTTTACCAAAATCAAGAAAGCGAGGTAATTTGAAAAGGCTGAAAGAATTCAAGAATGCGTTTGAAAGATCATGGGAATTTGCAAAGAGTTCAGATTATTGGAATGCAGGAATACTCAACGGAATTGCAACAACCTCAATTTTGAATTCAGACCCAAATTTAATCATGAAATTAATGGAAAAAGGTGCATTGTGCGCAACAATTTCAGGTAATGGACCTTCAATAATTGCAATCACAGATAAAAAGAATAAATCAAGAATTCAGAAAGAATTTTCAGGATTGGAAGGGAAGGTAATGATAGCTAACATCAATAACAAAAAGGCATATGTTCATGAATTGTAAGATTCAGAAATCCAAATTAAATGGGAAAATAACATGTCCATCTAACAAAAGTTATACTCATAGAGCAATATTTCTTGCAGCATTATCTGATGGTAAAAGTATAGTAAAAAAAATTCTACATTCTAATGACACTATTGCAACAATTAGTGCATGTAGAGGATTTGGAGTTGAGGTAGAAGAAGTTGAAAATAATGTAACTATTAAAAATAAAATTGGCGAGACAGTTCAAAGCTCGATAATAAATGCTGAAAATTCGGGAACAACAATTAGGATTGCAATTGCAATAGCTGCGTTATCAGGAGGAAATACAACATTAACTGGAGATGACAGTCTTAAAAAAAGACCGATGCAGCCCATTTTAGATGCGTTAGAAAGAATGGGAGTCAAAACCGAATCAAACGAAGGAAGACCTCCAATACACATCAACGGAAAGATTCAAGGGAAAGAGATTAGCATAAATGGAGATATTTCTAGTCAATTTATTTCTGCACTACTTATTATTGCACCTCGATTACCAGATGGACTAATTATTAATGTAGAAGGAAAACTGGTTTCAAAGCCATATGTTGATTTGACAATTGCAATAATGAAAAAATTTGGTGTTGGTGTAAAAATTGAAGAAGAGTATAAGAGATATGTTGTTTCACATCAGATTTACAAACCAACCACATTTTCAATTCCGTCAGATTTTTCCAATCTGGCATTATTGTTAGCAGCAAATGTTTTGTTGGGAGATGGCCTGGATATCAAAATAAGTTTAGGAGATATGCCACAAGGAGATGAAGCAATTGTGGATATTTTAGAGAAATTGGGAGTGAATGTAACACTTGAAGATGACATAATTACCACAGAATCTCCGATTTCACTAAAAGGTGGAAAATTTGATTTATCAGATACACCAGATCTTTTACCTGCCATTGCAATTCTTGCATTGAAATCAGAAAAACCCATTGAAATGTTTAATGTAAAACATGCAAGATACAAAGAGACCGATAGAATTGCAATAATTTCAAGAGAATTAAAAAAGATAGGATTGAATGTTGAAGAAAAAGATGATGGGATGATTCTCAAAAAATCTTCAGAATTAATTCCTGCAGAGTTAAATTCAGAAAATGATCATAGATTATTCATGGCATTCTCGATTGCAGGAATGTTTGTCGGAGAATGTACAGTTTCAGATCCAGATGCAGTAAAAGTTTCATATCCAGAATTTATTTCAGACCTTGTAAATGTAGGCGCAAAAATAAACTAACATAGAAGGATTATAAGCATCATAAACGATCTTTGATTGTTGAATGGTAATTCCATAGGCAGAAGATTGGTTCTCACTAGTTTTGGAGAAAGTCATGGAAAGTGTATTGGGACAGTACTAGATGGGTGTCCAGCAGGATTAGAATTAGAAGAAAAAGATATTCAAAAAATGTTAGATTTGAGAAAACCAGGACAATCACTTGTCTCTACACAAAGGAAAGAAGGAGACGTAGTAGAGATTCTTACAGGTACATTCAGAGGATATACTACAGGAGCACCAATTACTATGATTATTTGGAATAAGGATCAGAAATCAGTTGCATATGAAAAACTAAGAACTGAAATGCGTCCAGGACACTCAGATTATCCAGCATATATGAAATATAAAAAATTTAATGATCATAGAGGAGGAGGAAGATTTTCTGGAAGATTAACTGCAACACATGTAATGGGTGGAGCAATTGCAAGAAAATTACTTAAAGATACAATTGGAATTGAAACTAATTCTTACACATCACAAATTGGAAAGGTAAAGATGAAAAAGGAAGCAACAAAAAAAGAATTCAAATCAATTTACACAAATGATGTTAGATGTCCTGAAAAAAATACTGCTCAAAAAATGAAAAGTGTTGTTTTGAATGCTAGGAAAAAAGGAGACTCACTTGGAGGAATAATAGAATCAATTACAACAAATTTGCCAGTTGGTTTAGGAGAACCAATTTTTGGTTCATTAGAATCAGACATAAGCAAAGCAATTTTTTCAATCCCAGCAGTAAAAGGAATAGAATTTGGTTCAGGCTTTGCAGGTTCAGAAAGATTTGGTTCAGAGAATAATGATGCATATGTGATGAAAGGAGGAAAAGTTTCAACTAAAACTAATAATTCTGGAGGAATTTTGGGCGGTATTTCAAATGGAATGCCAATTACACTGAGAATTGCATTCAAACCAGCATCATCTATTTCAAAAATACAAAATAGTGTTGACATAAAAAAGAAAAAATCAATTAAACTCCAAGTAGGTGGACGACATGATCCATGTGTAGTACCACGTGCACCACCAGTAGTAGATTCATTGATTGCACTTACCATAGCAGATCATGCATTACTTAGTGGTTTCATAAAACCCACATTATGAAAATGACCGAATTAGAAGAATTAAGAACAAAAATCCAAGAGGTTACAATTGAAATGTTATCTCTATTAAAAACCAGAACAGAAATTGCACAAGAAATAGGAAAAATTAAGAACAAAGAAGGTATGAGCGTATCCGATGAGTCTAGAGAAGATGAACTTAGAGAATTAGTAAAAAAACAATGTCAAGAAATTAATTTTAATTCAAATACAGCACTAAAATTCTTAAATTTTTTATTGAATGAATCAGTTAAAGTTCAATCATCAGAATCAAAAACACATTTATCAATTTTTCTTAAAGCAAAGGAATTAGAACGAGAAGGGAAAAAAATAATTCATTTAGAAGTAGGAGAGCCAAACTTCCAACCACCAATTAATGTAAAAAAATCGCTATCAGAAGTGTATGATAAAGGATTTGGAAAGTATGGCCCAGCAAAAGGATTACCAGAATTTAGAATAAAATTGGCGGAATTTACTAACAAATATTTTGAAACAAAGATCAATTCAGAGAATGTCATGGTAACTCCGGGTGCAAGATTTGGGGTTTTTCTATCCATAACCACACTTTTAGATCCAGGTGATGAGATGATTGTGATAGAGCCCGCATGGCCGGCATACCGACATTGTGCAATAAATGCAGGCATCAAAGTGAGAAGTATTAAAACAACATTGGAAAATAAATGGGAGCCTGATATTGATGAGATTTCATCATGTATTAATGATAATACAAAGATGATTGTTCTAAATTATCCAAATAATCCTACTGGAAAGATTTTGCCAAAAACATTACAAGATAAAATTGTAGAAATTGCAAGAAAACACGACTTGTATATTCTAAGTGATGAAATTTATAGTAATTATTCAAATGAAGAATGGAAGAGTATTTTATCATATGATTATGAAAAATCAATCATTACGCAATCATTTTCAAAATCACATTCCATGACAGGATATAGAATTGGATATTTGATATCTAGTGAAAAGATTATTGAGAGATTAACAAAATTGCAAGCACTTTGCTTGACAAATGTTTCAGAGCCAATCCAATATACAGCAATGAATTCATTAGAAGAGGATGTCACAGATAATGTAAAAACAATGGATGAGAGATTAACAAAATTAGAAGAGATCTGCAAAGAAATGGAATTAGAATTTATCAAGCCAGACGGTGCGATGTATATTTTTGCACGCACTAAAAACCCAATTAATACTTCAGAATTATCCGAGAAATTGTTAGAATATGGGGTTGCTATCGCACCTGGAATAGGATTTGGTGATTACAATGAGTTTTTTAGAATTTCTGCTTGTTTAGATATAAAAACACTAATTCAAGGCATGGACATATTAAAAACGAGGTTATAGAAATACAATGGTAAAAACTATCGCAATAATTGGAGCAGGTGGAGCAATGGGCAAGTGGTTTTCAGAATATTTTTCAAAAAAGGGATTTGAAGTTACGGGTTTTGATAACACAAATCCAGTTGCAAAAAATATAAAAAATGCAAAGTCATTGATTAGTGCAATTTTAAATGTAGACTATGTTTTATTATCAACACCCACAAAAAAGACTCCTGAAATTATTAGATTAATTGCAAAAGAAATGAAAAGAGGATCATATCTAATTGATATCACCTCACATAAAGCAAAGACAGCAACTGCATTAGGAAAAATACCTGCAAAAGTATCACCAATTTGTATTCATCCTATGTTTGGTCCAGGTGCAAAAAATCTAAAAAATCATAATATTGTTTTAATACCAATAAAAGATGGAAAGACGGAACTAAATGTTGCAAAGAATCTTTTTCCAGATGGTAATTTCGTAACAATTGACTCCACAGAGCATGATAAAAAAATTGCGATGATTCTTGGTCTAACTCATTTAATCAACATAGCATTTGCAAATATTTTAGCAAAAGATGACAAGATTTTACTTACAGAAAAAATGTCAGGAACAACATTCAAAGCTCAAAAGATTTTGGCAGAGAGTATAATGACAGAATCACCAGAATTAATTGAAACTATTATTTCAAATCCAGAGATTAGAAAAGTTGCAGAAGAGTTTTGGAAAGATGTAGGAAGACTGCTAGCATCTGCACAAGAAGGAAAGAGTGAAGAGGTAATTGAATACATTAACATGAATAAAGAAAAAATTTCTCAAAATGTTGACCTAGAAAAATCCTATAAAAAACTAACAAAAATGGTCAATACAATTGAGAAATAATGCGTAAAACAAAAATTGTTACGTCATTTTTAAGAGATTCAGAAAAGATTCTACTCCTAAAAAGAAGTGAAAAAGTAAAAAGTATGAAGAATCTCTGGGCAGGAATTAGTGGCATTATAGAAGATAATGAAAAACCAATCAAACGAGCAAAAATTGAAATTTTAGAAGAGGTTGGAATAGAAGAATCAGATATTACTTTAATGAAAGAAGGAAATAAGATTTTGATTGAATCACCTCAATACGTAAATCACCAATGGGAGGTTTATCCATTTTTATTTTCTTGTAGTAATAAAGAGATAAAATTGAATTGGGAAAATTCAGATTCCAGATGGATAAGGATTAATGAATTAAATAATTTCACAACAGTTCCAAGTTTAGACAGAGTATTAGCTAGATTGTTCTAATTTTTCAGGATCTTTTTCATATTTTCTTTGTTGTGGTAACATAAGATACACACATGCACCGCCACACATTGTACAGGGAACATTATTTCCAGGATGTTGACCAGTTCTTCCATGAATTTTAGCAGCCAATTCAGGATCAATTGATAAAGCCAATTGTTTTTCCCAATCAAGAGTTCTTCTAGCTTCAGTCATCTTCATATCCCATTTTATTGCTTTTTCTCTTAATTTTACAAGATCACCAGCATGAGCTGCAATTCGGTAGGCAATCAAACCAGCTTTAACTTCTTCAGAATTAGGTAATGCGAGATGTTCAGAAGGAGTAAGATAACATAAAAGATCAACGCCTTCACTAGCTGAGACTGCAGCACCGATAGCACTTGCAATATGGTCATGTCCAGATGCAATATCAGTCACTAATGGTCCCAAGACATAATATGGAACATCGCCTATGAGTGATTTTGCCAGCCTTACATTCGCTGCTACTTCATTTAGTGGAACATGTCCAGGACCTTCAATCATAACTTGAACTTCTTTTTCATTTGCACGTTTAGCAAGTCTAGATATGTTAATCATTTCTTGGACTTGTAATTCATCATGAGAGTCTAAAATAGAACCAGGTCTTAGAGCATCACCTAAACTAAATGTCACATCATATTTTTGTGCCAATTCCATCATATAGTCATAATGAGTAATGTAAGGATTTTCTTTATCGTATTTTAGCATCCAAGCGGCAGTAATAGTTCCACCTTTACTTACTACACCAGCATATCTTTCAACCTTTAGAATTCTTTTAGCGATTTCTTTTGTTATACCAGAATGTATTGTTGTATAATCAACTCCATCTTTTATATTATTTTCAAATGCTTTAAGAAAATCATCTTCAGTTATATCTAATGGGTTTTTGTGTTTTTCAACTCCAAAGTTATATGCTTCATAAATTGGTACAGTTCCAAAGGTAATAGGTGCAACCTCCAATAATCGTCTTCGAACAACTCCGACATCACCACCATCACTCAAATCCATAATAGTATCTGCATGATATTTTACTGCAACTTTGGCTTTCTCAACTTCTTCATCAATATTGACATTCAAGGTAGAGGTACCAATGTTTACATTCACCTTAGTTTTTGTACCTTTACCAATTCCTACATTATGGATTTTTTCTTTACGCACATTATTACTAGGAATTATTATTGAACCACTAGCAATTTTTGGAACTAACCAGTCAAGAGTTACATCCTCATCTTTTGCTACCTGCTTCATTTCATCAGTAGCTATACCTCTACGTGCAGAAGTCATTTGAGTTGCCATATCTCAAATTGTCAAATGGTGGATTTAAACAATCGTTTAACTTACGATCAACATGAATGTTCTTTCAATTGGTGGCTCAGACCCATCATCTGGAGCAGGAATTCAAAGTGACATCAAAACATTTGAGAATCACGGAGTGTATGGTTTTACAGTAATTACTGCCATTACCAGTCAGAATACAAAGAAAATTTCTAAAATTTTACCAATTTCCTCAAAAATTATAAGATCTCAATTAGAATCAGTGTTATCAGATTTTCAAATTGATTCAATTAAAATTGGAATGATGTATGATTCGTCAATTATCAAAGCTGTACATGTAATGATAAAAAATCAAAAATGTCCAATAGTAGTTGATCCAATAATTGAATCGACAACCAAGGCAATTTTATTAAAAAAATCAGCAATCAGAGATTATAGGAAAATGATAATACCATTAGCCACAATTATCACACCTAACAAGAGAGAATCTAAGATTTTATCAAGATGTAGCAAAGTAAAAGATGCTGCCAGGAGATTACAAGAATTAGGTGCTAAAAATGTCATAATAACGGGATATAGGGAATCCGAAAGGGAGATAGAAGATTTTGTAATGGAGTCTGATAGCAATTACATTTTGAAGGGAAAAAGAATCAAAATGATTAATCATGGAAGTGGATGTAATTATTCAGCATCTATAACTGCATCACTTGCTAGAAAAAAATCAGTTCATGAAGCAGCAAAGATTGCAAAAGAGTATGTCTATCAGTCAATAAAAAATTCTAAAAATTTGGGAAAAGGCATTAAAATAACTTATAAAAAAAATTCTGAAATACAAAAACAACTTTCACTTTCAATAATTGATTTTCAAAATATTAAAAATGTATCAAAATTTATTCCTGAATGCCAAACAAATTTTGTTTTTTCAAAAAATAAACCAAAGAATATCAAAAATGTTTTAGGTATTTCTGGAAGGCTTGTCAAATCTGGAAATGATGTCATTCAAGCAGGGGATCTAGTATTCGGAGGATCACAACACGTTGCAACGGCACTAATTGAAGTGTCAAAAAAATTTCCTGAGATTCGTTCAGCAATTAATATAAAATATGAACCAAAATTAATCACTAAAGCAAAAAAACGTAAAATGTCAGTGTTAAATTATAATAGAAAAAAAGAATCCAAAAATTCAAAATTAAAAGAAAACTCCTCAATATCGTGGGGAGTCTCTAGTTGTTTGAAATCAGAAATGCCAGATATAATATATCATAAAGGTGATTTAGGAAAAGAACCTATGATTATTGTATTTGGTTGTACACCTACAGAAGTAGTAAAAAAGATTAAGCAAATCCAATGAATCACTAAATATTGTGTAATTGGACATAAATAGAACTGAAAAGTGCATACAAACTCATGAAGGTAGTAATTTTAGCAGGAGGACTTGGTACGAGACTAGACCCATACACAAAATCTCTTCCTAAACCAATGCTTCCATTAGGTGGAAAACCAATTTTAGAGCATGAAATAGAATGGATTAAAAAAAATGGAATTAAAGAAATTGTAATCTGTGTGAGTTATTTACGAAAGAAAATTGAACATTATTTTGACGATGGTGAAAAATTCGGTGTAAAAATTGAATATGCTATTTCAAATAAACCACTTGCAACGGCAGGTCAGCTAAAGACTGCTGAAAAATTCATTGACGAGACATTTGTTTGTATATATGGAGATTCAATCTACAATTTTAGTTTGAAAAATATGATTGAACAACATAAAAAATCTAAATCTAATGTTACTATGAGTCTCTATGATCACAAATTTAATTTGAAATATGGCGTAATTGACACAAAGAATAATGGCAAAGTTACTTCGTGGAATGAGAAACCAGAATTTTCAGCAAAAATTAACATAGGTTGCTATGTGATGGAACCAGAAGTTCTTCAATTAATTCCAAAAAATAGACCATATGGAATGGATAGTGTGATACGAAAAATACTTGCAAAGAAAAAGAAGGTTGGTAGTGTGATTTCTAAAAAAGGATTTATCGACATTGGTGATAAAGAAACCTATGAGAAAACAAATGAAGAGTATAGAAAAAAATAGGTAGGAATAGAAAATGTCAGATGTTAAAATTCGAGTTATAGTTGAGTCAGATATTGAGAATGGTTTTCTCGAAAGCTTAGATAATTTAAGAACTGCGAGTAATCTGAATAGAGAAACTGCTACAAATATTCTGAAGAAGATTATTGCAAATCCAGATCACATTATACATGTTGCAGAAATCAATGGAAAGATTGTCGGTTCGACAACATTGCTTATTGAACAGAAATTCATTCATGATGGAGGCAAGGTAGGGCATATTGAAGATGTGGTTGTTTCAAAAGAGTTTGAAGGTAGAGGAATAGGTATGAAACTTGTTATTTCATTGCTAGAAAAGGCAAAGGTAATGAGTTGTTATAAAATAATTTTAGATTGCAAAGATGAATTAATTCCATTTTATGAAAGAATTGGATTCAAACAAGAATCAAATCAAATGCGCTATAATCATTAATTATCTTCTTTTTTAAAATTAAACAGTTTGGAAGCTGCATCTATCAAATCAGAATTCCCATGTTCAGTTTCTTTTCTGAGATTATTCATGGGAGTTGACATGATATTTTCAGCGACAGATTTTGATAGTTCTTCAATTATTTTTTTCTGTGAATCATTTAATTCACCTAACATACTCAATGCTTTTTCAAGCTCTTTTACCCTAATTGCATCAGTGCTTTTGAAGACATCTTTTACAATTGGTTCAGCTTCTAATCTTTTCATAGTTGCTTCTAATACTGGCAATTCTTCTTTAATAATTTCTTCTGCAGAGTTTTTTTGACCAATTCGACTTCTCATATTTTTATCAACCATTTCAGCAATCTGATCAATATTCATTAGTTTTATTCCACGTAATTCAGCAACTTTTTCATCCACAGTTCTAGGATTGGAAAGATCTAGGATCATCATGCCAGATTTTTTTGTTTCAAGAGCTTTTTGTATTCTTTCAAAAGTTACCAAAAAGTAAGGAGCCGTAGTTGCTACAAAGACTATATCATAATTTTGAAATCCATGAAGAATTGAATTAAAATCAACGGGTTGACCACCTACAGTTTTAGAAAATGATGTCGAACGTTCCACAGTTCTACTTGAAATAAAGAAATTATAACCACGCTTTGTTAATGATTTTGCAACAAGTGTTGCAGCTTCTCCAGTTCCAATTAGGAGAATTTTTTTTAGTTTCATTTCATCGACATTTTCCTCAGCAAGTTTAACTGCCATGGAACCAACAGAAATACTACCTTTACTAATTCCAGTAGAGGTACGTACTCTAGTACCTACACGTATTGCTTTATCAAATAAAGTATTTAGAGATTCACCAGAAACTTTTAGTTTTTTTGCAGATTGAATTGAGTCTTTAATTTGTGTCATTATTTGTTCTTCACCTACAACCATAGAATCAAGACCAGAAGTTAGCTTCAGTAAATGTTCATACACTTCAGAATTTTGGGACCATTCTAAATTTTCTTGGAAACTGTTTTCTTCCAAACCAGAGAGTGATGCCCAAGTCTTTTTAATTTCAGTCTTATCAAATGTATTACCAGAGCCAAAAATTTCTACACGATTACATGTTTGTAAAATTACACATTCAGATAAACCAGTGTGTTCTTTGAAAGATTTATACGCATTTTCAGAATCCCCCAATGAGAATCTTTCAAGTACATGAATAGGAGATCTCTTAAAAGTTACTCTTGCATTAATGATATTTTTTGTCATTACCAATCCTTCACCATTTTTTTTATTATAGTCTGTATTGGCTTGTATTTTCTATCTTTTAATAACTCTTTAACACGTTTATCATTCATCAATGTATAAAGGAATTTTTTTCTTTCAACTTGCGTTGAGATATGTTTTTTTGATTCAGTTCGTGCAAATTTTTGGATCTTGATTAATTGTACATCTTGATTAGAGATGTTTTTTTTCAGATATTTTTCTGTTTTTGATTTAATTTTTTTTGCCATAATTGGGCTAGCACCTCCAGTAGAAATACCAACTCGGATTGTTTTTTTTATATTAATTAATGAAAGATATGAGATATCACTGGATTCAGGTGAATCAGATGCATATGCAAGAATTTTCATTTTTCTAGCAGTTTGAACTATCTTTTGATTTAGAAGATTATCAGTAGTTGATGCAATTACCAAAAATGGACTGTATTTTTTTAAAGAAAGTAACGAATCAAATTTAGTTTTTTTCAGCATAAGTTTCTTTGTTCTAGAAAGTTTTGTTATTTCAGAATTAGGTTTTTCTCCGATTACAATAATTTGACATTTTTCATTTTCAAGTAATTTTATGCGTTTTAGGGCTTCATTTCCAGCACCAATAATTACAACAGTTTTTCCATTTAGATGAAGATCAATTATCAACGATCTGCCATTAATAAAATGTAATTTATACATTCAATAATACACGTTACATTTTTTAATTGATTTCATAGATTTTGCTTATATGTCGAAGATGGAAGAAATTGATAATGAAATTTTGAATGAAATTCAATGGACATTTCCATTAGTTCCAAGACCATTTGATGAAATTGCAAAGAAATTCAATATTCCATCTGATGAGGTAAAAACTAGACTAACAAAAATGAAAAGAAAAGGAGTATTAAGACAATTAAGTGCAATATTTGATACTAGAAAATTAGGGTACACTAGTTCACTAGTTGCAATGGAAATTGAGGCAGACAAATTAGAAAAAGTTGCTCAACACATAAACAAACATCCAGGAGTGAGTCATAATTATGAGAGAGAGCATAAATTCAATCTTTGGTTTACATTAGCAGTTCCACCAGGTTCAGATCTAAAAATAGAATTAGATAAATTCTCAAAATTGGATGGAATTAAAAAAGTAAGAATGTTACCAACATTGCAATTATTCAAAATTGGAGTTAAACTAGACATGATAGATACAAAAAAACATGATGTAAAACCTTCAGAAGCTAAAAAAGAAATTAAAAAGATAGATTTTGTTGCAACAGAAGAAGATAAAGAATTCATTAGACAGTTACAAAAAGATTTTGAGATTGTAGATAGGCCATTTCTAAAGGCAGCAGAGGCATTAGGGATTACCGAGGAAGAAATTTTTCAAAAATTAAAATATTATGAAGGTATCGGAGTGATGCGAAGATTTGCAGCAATACTTCGACATAGAGAAGCAGGATTTACAGCTAATGGAATGATTGTTTGGAAAGTTCCAGAAGATAGGATCAGTCAGGTTGGAGAAAAATTAGGTGCATTCCCACAAGTTAGTCACTGTTATGAAAGACCAGTATATCCAGATTGGCCATATAATGTATTTTCAATGATACATTGTAAATCAATTGATGAAGCAAAAGAAATGGCAAGCGATATACAAAATCAGATTAATGTTGAAGAATACAAGATTCTATTTAGTTCTAGAGAATTCAAAAAGACAAGAGTAGAGTATTTTGTTGAGCATGAATTCAATATTGAAGAATCCATTCCTGCTTAGGAATTATATTTAATTAGAGCTTAACAACATCATGGCAAATTTTCCAGAGAGAAGGTTAAGAAGATTAAGAACTAGTCAAAAAATGAGAGATTTAGTTCAAGAAGTTTCAATTTCACCAAAGGATCTGATTTGTCCAGTTTTTGTTGAAGAGGGTATTGAGGCCAAAAAGCAAATTAATTCTATGCCAGCAATGGAAAGACTTCCATTATCAGAAGTGGTAAATGAAGTAAATACAATTTCAGAATTAGGAATACCAGCAATCATGTTATTTGGAATTCCAGGGGAAAAAGATGATGAAGGCACATCAGCATTTGTAGAACATGGAATAGTTCAAAAAGCAATAACAGAAATTCGTAAAAATTTTGGAGATAAGATTGTGATAATGGCAGACGTATGTCTTTGCCAATACACCATTTCAGGACATTGTGGAATAATTCATGGTGATAAAATTGATAATGATTCGAGTTTAAGAACACTAGCAAAAATTGCAGTGAGTCAAGCAAAAGCAGGAGTAGATGTGGTTTCACCTTCAGCAATGATGGATGGACAAGTGAAGGCAATCAGAAAAGCATTAGATGATGAAGGATTCATGGATGTGGTAATTATGTCACATTCAGCAAAACATAGATCAAATTTCTATTCACCATTTAGAGATGCAGCAGAATGTGCACCAAAGTTTGGGGATAGACGTACATATCAAGTTCCATTTACAAATCCAAGAGAAGCAATGAGAGAAGTTGAAACAGACATTGATGAAGGTGTAGATATTGTTATGATCAAACCTGCTTTAACATATTTGGATTTGATATCAGAAACTAGAAGACGATTCAATGTTCCAGTTGCAGCATATAGTGTTTCAGGAGAATATGCACTTGTTAAAGGTGCAGCTATGCAAGGTTGGATAGATGAAGAAGAAATGACTAAGGAAATATTGTATTCAATAAAACGTGCAGGTGCAGATATGATTGTTACATATTTTGCAAAACATATAGCTGAAAAATTGTAAGATTGTAAATGAGAGACGACGAAAAATTTGAGATTATAAGAGCATTAGATCTTTTGCCACATATTGCAGGTGCTAGTTGGGCAATGTTGTGGTTTAGAATTAATGAGATAAAGAATCCTACAAAAGAAGAATTTAGAGAAAAAACAATAGAATATTTTAACAGGATCGAACCATTAATGAAATCATTTGAAACTAAAAAAGAGTTTGAAGATATTAATCAGTATATGCAAAATAGGTTTGAAAATGAAAAGAAACTAATCATCAGCGGAGAAAATAAAGAAGTTGAAAAAAGGCATCAACGATATCTTGATTATGGTTGAATTTCACTTTTAATTTCTTTAAGAAAGTTTTTTAGTATTTTAGTACGTTTTTTTGCGAGAGTTTTGCCTGTTTTAGTATTCATTTTTTTTTCTAATGTAAGTAATTTCTGAAAGAAATGGTCCAAAGTCCATTTTTTATCATTGATGACCCTATTTTCTGAAAATGGGTCTTTTGGATCATAAAAAGGTCGATTATTCGAGCCACTAAATGAGAAAACACGAGCCAGTCCAATAGCGCCAATAGCATCTAATCTATCAGCATCTTGGAGAATTTTTCCTTCTACTGTGGAAGGGGTTTTCCCTTTTGAGAAACTATGTTCTTTGATGGCATCAGAGATAATTATAATTTCATCATCTAAGAAATGATTTTCTTTTAAAATTTTTTCGGATAGTTTAGCACTTTTTAAAGCAGAATCTTTTCGGTTTTTAATTTTTACAATATCATGTAGTAATACTGCAGATAAGATTAATTTTTTATTTCCGTTTTCACTTTTGTGTATTCTTTCAGCATTACGATATACTCGCATTACATGTTCAAAATCATGTCCAGGATCATTTTTTGTGAGTTTATTTTTAGCTATTTTTTTTAGATTTTCAATTTGATTCATAATTTCCATAGTTTTGGTCTTGTTAATTTAAATTTTCTCTGAGTTAATAATAAAGTCCAATTAATACAAGTGAAAAGAATAATTACAGATATTCCTAATCCATCAGCAATCAAAATTCCAATATATTGTTCTTCAAATAATTCCACAAATGGAGTTAGAACTACATTACTTATCGAGATCATAAGATAGTATGATGCTACACGACCACCCCAAAATCCAACATACAAACCAATGCTTTTTGCCTTAAGAAGACCATATGTGACAAATAACATGTTACTTGGGAGAGGAGTTGCAGCAAAAAGGAACGATGTAAGAATATAACCAAATCTTTTTTTATTTAGAAAATTACCAATGGCGTCAAGATTAGATTTTTGTTCTTTTTGAATAAATTTTCTGAATATCGTAGATATTTGTTTAAGAATAAATCTACCAATAGTTGCACCTGTTGCACCAACTAAAGCCAATACTAACGGATCGTATGATGCATCTATGGCATAAAATGATGCAAGAATTATCCAAGTAGGGGGCATTAGTAAAGGAGCAGCATTAACAAGAATTAGTAAAAAAAAGATTCCAATATAAGAAAATTCTAACATAGATTCAAAAAGATCAGTCATAAACTCATCTACATCTCAAAATATCTAAACCATTGTATGCGATATTGTTTTTCCTGACATGAATAAATTATACATGATCTTTATATCGAAAAACACACCATACATTCCATGCCTAGTAAAACATGGAAGTGTTTCAGATGTAATCTATATTTCAAGAGTGAAGAACTTGCAAAAATTCACAAAGAAATTACTAGTCACCACATCACAATTACAAAATCTTTGATTGCATGATTTAAGAAACATGGAGGGGGTGGGATTCGAACCCACGAACTCCTAAGAGAAAGGATATCTTATACGATGATCTTGAGTCCTTCTCGGTTGACCGGGCTTCGATACCCCTCCAATGAAAGAGATTATTGATTTTTACATATAACTTCTTCAGTAGATATTTTGTCAAATCAATATAGAAAAATAATTTGAAAACAAAGTTTATAATCATTTTAAGAAATTTGAATTCATGACAACAATTGATGACGCCAAGAATATGAGATCAGGAATAAATGTTGAAGGCACAGTTGAACGAAAAGAAGAAGTTAGAACTGTAAATACAAAAGCTGGTTCAACAGTAGATGTTGCAAATGCAATGCTTGTTGACAATGGAATGGAAATTAAAATTACATTGTGGGCAGAAGATGCAAAAAATATTCAAAATGGCGACAAAATAAAAATTGAAAACGGATATACAAACGAGTTCAAGGGTGAAGTCCAACTCGGAAAAGGTAAATTCGGAAAGCTTGAAAAAATAGATTAAAATTTTAATATTTTAACTATCTTCGAGTTTTTTTCTTTTTTAATTTAACTTTTACTTTTCTTGTTTTTGATTTAGTAACTTTTCTTTTTGGTTTAGCTTTTACTTTTCTTGTTTTTGATTTAGTAACTTTTCTTTTTGGTTTAGCTTTAGGAATAACAGATTTTATTTTTGATAATTGGGAGATAATTGATATCTCACGTTTCTTTGCTGATTCAAACTTTTTCGATACAGAATCCAGTTTTTCTTGAGTAATTTTTGTTAATTTTGTGAGTTCAGGTTTCGACTCAATATTCTTCTTGATGGTTTTTGTAACAGAATTCTTTTTTTTCTCAATTTCAGAAATGGTTTGAGAAAATTGTTTCTCCATAGAGGCTCTTTGTTTGATTTCATTTTTGATTTCACCTATAGTAGAAAGTATTGAATTTAGTCGGTATTCTAAACTCTGTTTTTCCTCAGAATTATCAGCAAAGTCAATTTCACTTTCAATTTGTTCTTTATTTTGAATTTCAAGGTTTAATCTTTCTTGAGCAGCAGATTTGAGTCGTTGAATACTTTCCATTTGGACAAGTTTTTGACTTAGCGTTTCATTAATGTCATCAGCACTTTGTTTAAATGACTCAATTCGGTTCTGGGTTGATTTTAAAGATGATGAATATTTTTTAGACATAGATTTTATTTTTTTATATTCATTTTCTCCTTTTCGTCTGATCTTACTAATTTCAGATTTTTGAGAACTTAATTGTTTGAGTTTACTTCTTAACCCTACCATAAGATAATCAAGAATTATCGTTGCTTAAGTTATTCAGAATGTGAGGTTTTGACTTTTCTGTAAAGAAAATTTACATGATTGCTTCCAAAAAATTTTTTTAGGTATAAGTGATCGTAAAATATGGAATTTCATCCGTCAAAAATCCCTATTTTTCAGACATTTGATGTAAAAGATGAAAAACAAGCAAGTGATATTGCACATGAAATGGTCATGATTGGATTTGACAAAGAGGACAAAGGTTTCAAAGTTTTAATGCCAAAAGAAGACAAAACAGCAGCGAAACGGATCGGATATACGGTAACTACAACCGTGACATATGCACTACGAAAAACTAATCAAGAGAGGGATGTACGTTATTGGACATTTCATGAGAACAAAGATCATCAAACTGAAGGTATAGATCATCACCGCTATGCGATAGTTTTCGTCAGTTCTAGAGTTTTAGAGAAACTAGATTTTTCGTGGTAAGAATATTTCATCTAGTTTTAGCCTTTTTGAGACATATCCTGCCAGAAAGATTCCTAAAATTGTTCCACCAATTACATCTAATGGATAATGTTGTAGAACATAGATCCTACTTAATGACATCAGTATTGGATAAAGCCATATTAAATGAACACCTCTAGGAAATTTTTCAGATAATACATACACCATCACAAATGCAAATATTGTCGAACGTGCGGCATGTCCGGAAGGGAATCCTGCAGTCCAACTTCGTCCTTCACAGAAAAGTGAAAAGCTGTCTGGTTCTACCTCAACTGGGAGTTCACTTCCAAGCCAATCTAAAAATGGTCTATCTCTGTCAACTCCACATTTCACATATCCAGTCAGAATTGTAGAAATTACAAGTAAGATGAGTAGAATCATCCCAATTCTTCGAGTTTTTCTAATAATTAGGAGTATTATGCTAAATGGGAGCATTACAAAAATATTGCCAGATTCAGTTAGAAGCCACACACCATAATCAATAGATGGATTTCCAGCAGATTTTTGAACATTAGTCATGAATTGTTTTTCAGAGTCCAAAGTTGATTCTGACATTGCAATAAAAGTACAGATAAGAAATATGGCTAGGAGTATGAAGAAGGGTCTTGATCTAATGCCAAATAGAATATTTTGCAATTATATCTCATTTATTCAATAATTGACAACAATATGTCATTTACCATCATTAATGATATGATCGGATAAACGAATTTTAACAGGAGAAATGATTTGTGTGTTGTGGGCATACTAACATTAGATAATTTTGATGTTAAAGGAAAAACTGTGCTACTTCGCGTAGATATGAACTGCCCAATTCATCCAGATACAGGAGAAATTTTAGGGACAAAAAGAATTGAAGAAGTAGTTGAGACAATAAATGCACTAGATGGAGCAAAAGTTGTTGTTATATCTCATCAAGGGAGAGTGGGTAGAGGAGATTTTGTAGGAATGGAAGAGCATGCAAAACAATTAGAAAAATTTTCAAATAAAAAAGTAAGGTATGTTGCAGATGTTATTGGATCATTAGCACAAGAAGAAATTAAGAAAATGAGTGATAATGAGATAATCCTACTTGATAATCTGAGATTGTGTGCTGAAGAAAATTATGAATTTTCATTAGAAGAGAGTGCAAGAACAATTATGGTACAGAGGTTAAAGGATTTATTTGACTTATTTATTTTAGATTCTTTTCCAAGTGCACATAGAACACATCCATCATTGGTAGGCTTTGCTCAAGTGTTACCAACTTGTGCAGGTCGCTTGTTAGAGAGAGAGGTTAAACAATTAGATAATATACTTACAGTTGCAAAGTCTCCATTTACAGTGGTGCTAGGAGGAGCAAAAGTTGATGATAGACTAAAAGCGATAAAATTACTAATCAAAAAAGAACGTGCAGACCATGTATTGCTTACTGGAGTAATTGCTAATGTCTTTTTACGAGCACAGGGAAGAATAAAATTTCCATTGAATATTAAAGATGAAGACGAGATTGTTGCAAAAGCCCATTCATTAATTGGGGAACATCCAGATGTATTCTCAACACCAGTAGATATTGCAGTGAATAAAGATGGAGAAAGAGTAGAGATAGATGTAAGAGATTTAGCAAAAGATGATGAAATATTTGATATTGGAACAAAGACTTTGGAGCACTATTCAAAAATTGTTTCAAGTGCAGGAACTGTATTCATGAGTGGACCTGCAGGATTCTTTGAAAAAGAGAATTTCCAATTTGGTACAAAATCTATGCTAGAAGCGATATCACAATCCATGGCAACATCAATAATTAGTGGCGGACATTTGACATCTGCACTCAGACAGTATAGTTTAACTGAAAAAGTAAATCACATTAGTACTGCAGGTGGGGCATTGGTAAGATATCTGACAGGGCAAAAATTACCCATGATAAAATGCCTAGAAGATGCTGCAGAAAAACATACTAAAGATTAGAATTACAATCCGAATTTGGGCAAACTCTAGATTCCTCTTTACCTAGATAAATTTCAGTATTACAAGAATTACAAGTAATTTTTTCAACATCATCGAATATCTTAAACCATTGAGTTGTGAAGTTTTGTGCAATACAACGAACTAATCCATCATTCTCAATTTTTTTGAAATCACTTTCCAAGTCATCAATTGTTTGAGATTGATCAAAAATTTCATTTTTTTTCAGTAATTCATAGATTTCATCATTATTGAAACGTAAATCTATTTCATTAAAATTTTCAAATATTATTTTTCTAATTTGAAGTACTGTTGAATTTGTCATACTAGTATAGATTAGCAGCCTCTTCATTTAAGTTTCCTGCAGATTCAGAATCTTTCAACTTATCAACAAAATATGAATAAATTCCAAATTTGAGAGTTTTAAGAGATAATAACGCACATTTTATTCTGACAGGACTTGTTTTGATTAGATGCTCCAGACCCAATTCAGATAACAATTCATCTTTTGTGAATTTTTTGACTTCATCAAGAGTTTTCCCTTTTATCATTTCAGTTAGAACTGAAGAGCATGCCATACAAATCGCACATCCTTTTCCATCAAATTTGATATCACTAATTTTATCACCATCAATATTCAGATAAAGATCAATACTATCACCACATAAAGGATTACTATCATGTCTGTGTATATGAGCATCTTCAAGTTTTCCATAATTTGAAGGATTACGAGAATATTCAATTATCATTTCAGTGTAAATTGGATCACCACTCATAATTTGAACACCTTTGCAACATGCTGTAATGAAGAAATTAATACATCAATCTCTTCTTTTGTGTTGTAAATGTAAAAACTTGCACGATTAGTTGCAGCAACATTGAGTTTTTCCATTAATACTTGTGCACAATGATGACCAGAACGTATTGCAACACCTTCTTTATCAATAATAGTTCCAACATCATGTGGATGTACATCGTTGAAATTAAAAGAAACAACACCACCTCTCTTTTCAGGTTCTTTTGTTCCATACAATGTAATTCCAGGAACTTTTTTCATTTCATCTAGTGCATATTTAGTTAATTCTAATTCATGATTTCGAATATTATCCATACCAATTTTTTCAAGATATTCGATTGCTTTTGCAAATCCAATTACATCTGCAATATTTGGAGTGCCTGCCTCAAATTTGTATGGTAAATCATTCCACGTTGTTTCATATTTGTGTACTTCACGAATCATATCACCACCTCCAAGGAATGGACTCATTTTTTCAAGAATTTCTTTTTTGGCCCATAAAACACCGACTCCAGTTGGACCTAACATTTTATGTGCAGAAAAAACATAAAAATCAGAATTTAAATCAGTTAAATCAATTTTCATATGTGGAACAGATTGTGCACCATCAATCAAAACTTTAACTCCTACAGATCTACATTTTGAAACAATTTCTTTGACCGGAGAAATTGTTCCTAAAACATTTGACATGTGACTAAATGTAACTAGTTTCACTTTTCCAGTTGATAGATAATCATCCAATTGCTCAAGCATTAATTCCCCATTGTCATCAATGTCAATGTACTTGAGTTTTGCTTTTTTTTCTTGAGTTAGTAATTGCCATGGAACAATATTTGAATGATGTTCATATTCTGTAGTAACAATTATGTCTCCCTCCTTAATATTATCACGTCCCCAAGCATACGCTACAAGATTTATTCCTTCAGTGGTACCTCTAACAAAAATAATCTCTTGTGAATCTTCAACATTAAGAAATTTTGCTACTTTATCCCTAGTTTCTTCAAAAGCCTCAGTCGATTCTTCAGCTAAAGCATGAACAGCTCGATGAATATTAGAATTATGATTTTTATAATAATCAGAGATTGCATCGATAACCTGATTAGGTTTTTGTGTAGTTGCAGCATTATCAAGATATACTAATTTTTTATTATCTCTAACTCGTCTATTTAAAACAGGAAAGTCATTTCTTAGATCCTCAAATGAACTTGTTGTTGCTTGCATTATTCACACCTCAATTAAGATATCATTATCTTCTATTTTTATTCTGTAAGTTTGTAATGGGTTTTCAGCAGGAAGGTTTTGAGGTTTACCATCATCCATATTGAATACCGAAAGATGTAACGGGCAAGTTAGTCCATTTTCTGTTAATATTCCATTAGATAAATCAGCTTCTGCATGAGTGCATATCCTATCAGTTGCAAATAGTTTTCCATTCATATTTGTTAAGAGTATTTTTTTTTCATTATGATCAAAACTAAACATTTCACCTTGACCTAAACTACCAGTACTGCATGCCTTTATCCAATCAGCCATTTCATTTTACCGATACTTGTAGTGTTGTTCAATTTCAGCATTTTCATTATATCGAGTTTCTTCAATCTCAACTAGTGCTTTCAATTGTTCATCGTTGTTAATTGATAATTCTTTTCCTTCCCATTTTGATTCAATTAAGTATGCAATCCAAGCACGTACTTGATGAGACATTGAACGTGACATTGGTTCCAAAAATCCTTCTACAATAATTCTTTCAGCTTCAGGTTTGCTTAGACAACGTGTTCCTAAATAGAAGAGTTGTTCTTCGTCCATTTGTGCAACAGATGCAGAATGTGTCGCTTTTACATCATTTGTAAGAATCTCTAATCCAGGAATTGCATCAGATTTTGCATCTTTATCTAATAAAATAGAACGACCAGAGAGAAATGAATTGGAGTGAGCTGCATTTTCATTTATTTTGATCATTCCTTTGAACAAAGATTTTGATTTGTTTTTTAGAATTGATTTTTCAACAACTTTTCCTTCAGTGGATTGTTCATTATGATTTACAATTGTATTTAGATCAAATGATTGTTCATTATTTCCAAATGCAACTTCAGAATCCGTTGCAACAGCACCAGTTCCATTAAGATTATAGTTAATTCTATATCTAGACAACATTGCACCAAATAGCCCAAGATACCAATTAATCTTTGAATCTTGTGCAAGATGTGAACTTCTTGTAGAGAAGTTAATGGATGACTGATCCATCATTTGAAGTGACGTAACATCAAGACTGCTATTTGCACCAATAGTTGTATTCAATAATTCAAGGTATGCTTGTTGTTGTTCATTTTGTGGAGAGTATAATTCTTGAACAATATTTGCTTTAGAGTTATCTTCAACAATTATAACATTTCTAGATATTGTGGACAATCCATCTTCAGATAGACAAGAAAATAGATGGATGGGTTCATCTATGATTTGGTTTTTTGGTATGTATACAAAAAGTCCAGAATTAAATGCAGCATTATTTAGTGCAGTGTATTTATCTTCATTAGAATTCGATGATTTGATTGTTTTTTCTATTAATTCCTGATGTTGTTTTAATGCATCGTCAATGGATGAAACTATAACACCTTTTGATTTTAATTCATCAGATAAATTAGCGGATATTACATTTGTTCCTACTTGTATCAGTCCATTTTCTTTTTTTACTTCTTCAACACGTTTTGAAAGAAAATCAGGTAATTTAGAATCAGAGGTTATGGATAATGAAACCTTAGTTGGATCCATACGTTTTGCATCAGTGTATTTATTGTAAAGAGAAGATACTTCAGTCGGTAATTCATTGTATATGCTAAGCGAATTTTTTCTATATTCTTTAAGCCAGTTAGGTTCATTTTTTGATGATGAAATCTCTTCAAGTAGAGAATTTTGAATAGAGGACAGAGTTTGTTCCATGATTTATCACGATAAAGTAATTCTAACCGACTGAATTATCCATCTCTAATTTGATGAGTCGGTTTAATTCTACTGCATATTCCATTGGGAGTTCTTTTGTGAATGGTTCCATAAAGCCATTAACAATTAGAGTTAATGCCTCTTCTTCAGTAAAGCCTCGAGTCATCAAGTAGAAAATTTGTTCATCGCCAATCTTTCCAACTGTAGCTTCATGAGTTATAGTTGCATCTTCTTGATTAATTTCCATATATGGATAAGTATCAGTCTTAGATGTTTCATCTAATAGTAATGCATCGCATCTAACAGTCGATTTTACATTGGTTGCACCTTTTGCAACATTGAGTAATCCCCTGTATGTTGAACGACCTGTAGAACGACTAACAGATTTGGAGGTAACTTTAGATGTTGTATTAGGTGCTAGATGAACCATTTTTGCACCAGTATCTTGATGTTGACCTTTTCCTGCAAAAGCAATAGACAAAGTTTCACCATAAGCTTTTTGGCCCATCAAATAGATTCCAGGATACTTCATTGTAATTTTACTTCCAATATTACCATCAATCCATTCAACTGATGCACCTTCATATGCATAAGCACGTTTAGTAACAAGATTGTATACGTCGTTACTCCAATTTTGAATTGTAGTATATCTTAATTTTGCATCTTTATGTGCAACCAGTTCTACTACAGCAGAGTGTAATGATTCAGATGAGTAAACTGGGGCAGTACATCCTTCAATGTAATGAACTTCAGATCCTTCATCAGCAATAATCAATGTTCTTTCAAATTGACCAATATTTTCTGCATTAATTCTAAAGTAAGCTTGTAATGGCATGTCAACTTTAACACCAGGAGGAATGTAGATGAATGAACCACCACTCCATACTGCACTGTTTAATGCGGCAAATTTGTTATCTTCTGGAGGAATCATTTTTCCAAAGTATTTTTTGAATATTTCGGGGTGTTCTTTTAGAGCACTGTCAGTATCCAAAAATAGAACACCTTGTTTTGCTAAATCCTCTCTCAAACTATGATAAACTACTTCAGATTCATACTGAGCACCTACACCAGCAAGAAATTTTTTTTCTGCTTCAGGAATACCAAGTTTATCAAATGTGTTTTTTACATCTTCAGGTACATCATCCCAATTTTTTTCGGTTTTTTCTGAAGCTTTTGCATAATAGTAAATATTTTGAAAATCAATATGACTGAGATCTGCACCCCATTTTGGCATAGGTTTTTTCATGAATGCTTCATACGATCGTAATCTAAAATCTAACATCCACTGTGGTTCATCTTTCATTTTGCTAATTCCAATTACAGTATCTTTTGAAAGACCTTTTTTGCTCAAGTGAACATACATTTCAGTAGAGTCTTTGAAATCATATTTAGAATAATCCATATCAAAGTTTTCTGTTGCCATAAACAAAATACAACGACGTTATTATAAAAATCCGAGTAAATTTAGGCTAGGCTAAATAGGTCAAGCTAATGAGAGTTCATTAACAATTACATCAACAGAGCCAGCTACAGTATGAACATCAGCAATAATATTTTGGACATTAAATTTTTTTAGTTCATCTGCAGTGAATGGACCAATTGCTATTACCTTAGTTTTGTCGAGGTTTTCTAAAAGTTGAGAATGTTCAAAGTCTTTTGTCATTATTTCAAAAAATGCTCTAACAGAAGAAGCACTTGTGAATATTAATCCATCAATAGAATTTTGTGAAAAAAGAGTTCTAAATTCATTCCATTGAGAAGTATCACTAAATGCACATACATCATAAAGATATAATTCAATAATTTCAAGTCCAATTTTTTCAAGAAGATCCTTAAGAAATGGGGTAGAGGCACCACTTCTAGGAACAATTACCTTTTTCCCAACAGCGTTTAATTTTGTAAAAACCTCCCCAACACCAACAGAAGAGTATCTTGTTGGCATGTATGAAACTTTGATGTTTTCATTTTCTAGTGCATCTTTAGTTTTAGGACCAACTGCGATTACAATGGTATTGGCAATTGCAAGTTGTAGTTCATCAAATTTTGATGTTTTTTTGGAACTCTCAATTAATAATTTTACAGCTTTAGAACTCATAAAAACAGAAAAATCTGGATTTTCAGTTTTTACAGAATTTAAGAATTCATCAACGATTTTCTCACCCTTACTAACAAGTTCAATAGTTGGTAGAGTGATTGGAATTGCATCATGTTTTGTAATTAATTCAATGAATTCTTCAGAGTCATCTTTTGAACGGGTGATGGCAATGGTTTTTTCTTGACTCATTTTTTCCATCCTATAATTTTATGTAGATTAACAACTTCACCTATAATTATATTTGCAGGAGGGGATATTTTTTCTTTTTTAACTTTGTTTGCAATATTAGTCAAAGTACCAACAATCATTTTTTGTTTTGGTGTTGTTCCATTTTGAATAACTGCAACAGGAGTTGATTTTTTCATTCCGCCTTCAATAAGTTGTTTTGATATGATTCCAAGTCTTGAAAGACCCATCATTATAACAATAGTATCAACTGATTTTGCAAGTTTTTTCCATTTTACAATTTCCTCATTTTTTTCTGGGTCCTCGTGACCAGTGACAAATACTACAGATGATGCAAATTTTCTATGTGTTAATGGGATTCCAGCGTACGTTGCAGAGCCAATTCCAGAAGTGATTCCAGGAACTATTTCATATTTTACTTTAAATGATCTCAAAAATTCTGCTTCTTCTCCACCACGTCCAAAGATAATTGGATCACCGCCCTTCAGTCTAACAACAATTTTGTTTAATTTTGCATACTTTATCATTAATTCATTTGTTCCATCTTGATGTTGTGTATCATCACCAACTGCACGACCAACGTAAATTACTTTTGTGCGTTTTGGAATTATAGAAATTATTTTTTTACTAACTAGTCGATCATAAAGAACAACATCTGCTACTTTTAATAATTCAACAGCACGCAATGTAATTAATTTTGGATCTCCAGGTCCTGCACCAACTAAATACACTTTTCCAGTCATTGATTATTCCACTCTTCCAGTTTTTCTCTCCAATTAGAAGCAATCTCGGATACACCCTGTGACTTTAACTTATTTCCAATTTTTTTACCCAGTTCTAAGGGATTATCAATTGTGCCGTTTTCTTCTATGAGAATTGATTTTTTTCCATCCATAGAATAAACACCTACTTTTAGAATTAATGAATCTGACTTTACAGAAGCATAAGCCCCAACAGGGAATCTACAACCAGAATCAATGTGTTCAGATAATGAACGTTCAGCTTCTATTTCAATTCGAGAATTTTTGTCTTCAATTTTTTTTAACATTTCAATTGTTTTTGAATCATCACTTCTACAGATGATAGCTAATGCACCTTGACCTGGTGATGGAAGAAATTCATCTTTAGATAATATAGAGTGTTTTACTTCTACACATAATCTAGAAATTCCAGCTTTTGCAAGAACAATACCATCAATTTTTTTTTCAGTAACTTTGTTAATTCTTGTTTCAATATTACCTCTAATTGGTTTAACATTTAGATCAGGGCGTTTTCTTGAAATTTGAACTGCACGTCTTAGACTACTGCTCCCAATTGTAGAACCAGACGGAATAGAATCTAGTGTGAATCCATCATTTGTAATCAAGACATCATTTACAGATTCACGTTTTGGGACACATGCAATAATAAGTGAAGAGTCTAAAGTTGAAGGAACGTCCTTCATACTATGAACAGCAAAATCCACTCTTTTTTCAGACACTGCACGATCAATTTCTTTTTCAAAGATTCCTTTTTGTTCCATTGCAAATAATGGTCTTGTATCAGTATCACCTTGTGTCGTGATTTTTTCAATTTCAAATGATAATGATGAATTAGTTTTTTTGAGTTCGTCTAAAACCCAATTTGTTTGTGAAAGAGATAATCTACTACCACGTGTACCTAATTTGTAATTCAATTTTTCATTGCCTTTAATGATAAACCATAAGCACCTAATGCTTTTGTAATATCTTGATCAGTGTGTGCATCAGATAAGAATACAGTTTCATATTGAGAGGGAGCAATGAATATGTCATTTTTAAGCAAGTTTGTAAATAACTTATGGAATTTTTTTGTACTTGATTTTTTTGAGGATTTGTAATCAATAACCTTTTGATTTGTAAAGAATATTTGAAACATTGATGAAATTGAGTTAATTGTGTGTGGTATTCTATAATCAGTTGCAAGATCATCTATTTCATCAACCATCATTTTACAATAACGTTCTAATTTTGGATACAATTTATTTTTGGTTTTATTAATGGTTTTAATTGAGCTAATTGCCGCTGCAACAGAAATTGGATTACCCGCAAAGGTGCTTGCTTGATATACTTTACCGCCAGGAGATAGAAGATTCATTATTTCATTTTTACCACCCACCGCAGATATGGCAAATCCATTCCCCAGTGCCTTTCCAAGAGTTGTAATATCAGGTTTAATTCCAAATTTCTGTTGAGCACCACCTTCAGAAATTCTAAATCCATTTACTACTTCATCAAATATTAATGGAATATCATATTGCGTGGTAATTTTTCTTAAATCTTTTAAAAAGTTTTTTTCAGGAAGAACTAACCCCATGTTTGCTAATACTGGTTCAACAATTAGTCCGGCTACATCTTTATTTTTAGATAAAATTTTCTCAAGTTCATCTGTATTATTGTAAGGAACTACCAATGTATTACGAGAAACTTCGTCTAAACCACCATCAGATACAGATATTCCATTATGTGCAGATCCAGAACCTGCTTTTACTAGAACAGTATCATATGCACCATGATAGCATCCTTCAAACTTTATGATTTTTTTCTTTTTTGTAAAGCCTCTTGCAAGTCGAATTGCAGTCATAGTAGCTTCTGCACCAGTGTTTACAGTTCGTACTTTTTGAATTGATGGAAAATTATTTATGATTAATTTTGATAAGTCAATTTCTAAGGAAGTTGGGGCAGTGTATAAAGTACCTTTCTTCATTTGGTTTGATACTGCATTAATAATTTCTTTTCTTGTATGACCTAACAATAATGCGCCATAACCGTTACAGAAATCAATAAATCTATTTCCATCTTCATCCCATAAAGATGAGCCATGTGAACGTTTTACAAAGAATGGATATGGTTCAAAATAACGTACGGGGCTGTTAACCCCAGAAGGAATTACCTTTTTTGCGTTTGAAAATAATTTTTTGGAATTATTCAACATATCGATTAATGAATAAGGCATTATTAATATAAAATATACATAAAATAGTTTTTAGTGTATTATTTCTGCGTGAGATTGACAAATTTTAGGGCGTTACAAGGTAATTTGTTGGAATATGTTGGAATTATTAATCCAATAAAATCATTGACTGAGATATGTTTAGGATTTGACAGTTGTTCATGAATAAGGCACGATCATTTTTAAACACGATATAGGTTGAAGAGACTGCTTGAAACTAAACAAAGTAGCAATTGTAAGCAAATTTGGCTCAAAAGTTTCTGAAGATGCTGCAGAGATGATTTCAAAGAAGTTAATAGCAAAAAAGATCAGCATCTATACAATTTCACCAGTTTCTGTTTCAGGAGCTAAAAAAGTAGAATCACTTGAAGAGTTGTCCAAAATAAAATTAGATTTGGTGGTTACGTTAGGAGGAGATGGGACAACATTGAGAGCCTTTAGGAATCTACGAAATGAAACTCCAATTTTAACAATTAACGTTGGAGGGAATAGAGGAATTCTATCAGAAATTACATTGGATGATTTTGATGATGCAATGACCGCGATTACAAAAAACCAAATTTGGTTAGATAAAAGAACTAGAGTTGTTGCATCATGTAATGGGGAAGAATTTGCACCTGCATTAAATGAAATTTACATTAATCGTAAAAATCTAACAAAGACTGCAGAATTTGAAATTAAATTTCAAAGCGATACTGTAAAACAGAAAATGGATGGAGTGATAATTTCAACACCTAGTGGTTCTACAGGTCATTCTTTTTCAATTGGAGGTCCATTGCTACATGAAAGTTTAGATGTGCTGATCATAACACCTGTTGCACCAGTACATAGACTACCATCAATTGTTGTACCAGATGAAAAAATTGAGATAAATTGTTCACATGATTGTAATATAGTAATGGATGCACAGATGATAAAATCATCAGAAATTGACCAAAAAATTACTATCAAGAAATTTAAGAAGCAGGCAGTTTTTGTTCGATTAAAGAAAAAGGGTCTAAGACAAATGAATAAACTTGGTTTTTAGAGTTTTAGATGCTACTGCATTTTATGCAGGAATACCGTTTGTATCTAATGATTCTTTCATGACAACTAATACAGTGTATGACGAAATACAACATATTAAGAGAAAGCAAGGGGCACTTGAGATGCTACAACAAACAGGTAGACTTCAAATAAGAGATCCAAGCAAAGATTCCATTAATGTTGTGAGAGATGTAGCAGAAAGGACAGGAGATAGCGTAACCATTTCTGAACAAGATGTATCAATTATTGCATTAGCCTTAGAAAATAAAATTGGATTAATTACAGATGATTTTGCAGTTACAAATGTTGCTAAACAATTGAAAATCAAAACAGATTCACTCATGACTCAAGGTATCAACACTGTTGGAAAATGGATTAGCTATTGTTCAATATGTGGAAAAGAATTTTCAAAAGAAAAAGAATGTCCTATATGCGGAAACAAGTTGAATAGAAAATTAATTAAAAAATCAATCTAGGATTCATGTAATGTTTTTTGCCCAGATTTCTTATAATTTTTGTTCTTATTTTGTAGCATTTTTTTAATTTTTTTTGCTTTTGATTCACCCAATCCAGGAGTTTTTGCAAGCTCAGTAATAGGAGCGCATAATGCATTAAGAGGAGTTCCAAATTTTTCTAGTAACCGGATTGCAGACTTTTCACCAACTCCAGGCAGACTACACAAAACAGAAAGTTGTTGTTTTTCAACATTGTTTGATTTTTTAATTTTTTTAAGAAAAGGACCTTTTGTTAGTTCTTTTCGAGTAGAAAGTGATACTAATAATTTGGCAGTGTGTATTGCACTTGGAGTTGGAATAATTGGAATTTTAAATTCTAGTGCAACAGTAGCCAGCGCTCCATAAAATATTAAAGGATTGTCAGTTAATTGTTCAATTTCATCTACATTTCCTTCTACCAGTAAGACAGGATGTTGGTAGTGTTCAATTAGTCTACTGCATTGATCAAATAAACGACCATCAAATACAGAAGAGAGTAAATCGCTTATACTTTTTCTCTCAACTACAGTTTCTGGAGCAACAATGTAATCACCTATTGGAAGTGTTTTGATTTCAGTTTTTACCCCAATTGAAGATAAAAGTTTTGGAATGCCGCTCTTTTTTTCTCGCTCATCAACAATGATTCGTAATTGTTCAATTTTCATAATTAGGTTATAGTATCTATGTTAAAATTTGTTAAGGCGCTATGATGATGATTTATCAGCGTTAGGAGGATTTGGGTTCTTTAACATTTCCTGGATTTTTTGTTCTTGTTCTTGAAGACTAGTTTTTAGTCGTTCTTCTTGTTTTGCCAAGACAGTGGATTTTGTTTTAGATAATTCCTTTTTTTCTTCCAATTCATCAATCAGAGATTTCTTGTTAGATTTGATTAGGATTGAGCCGGCATATTTGAAAACTTGGTCATCGTCAGATGCTTTTTTTAATTCTTCTAAAGCTCTGTCAGATTCTACATTTTCCATCTCAACTTGTTGTTTTTGCATTAGAATTGATTGTAGATTTTGTTGAGATTGTTGCATTTTTGCGATTTGTTCTTGTAACCAAGGAGGCATTTGTTGTCCTGCAGACATAGTTTAGGATTTATTGTTGTTTTATTATACCTTTACAGAGTTTATGGTATCATAAGAGGCCTGTAACAAGCGTAAGGTAGAATTTAGATTCGCACGTAGATGTGGCAGATGATTTGATTCTAGTTCTATGATAATCTCCTTATCAAGAGAAATTTTTGTTTTTGTAGGGTTTTCTGGATAAAATTCATTATCAGTATTAATTGAATGGTATATTGAAGAATTTTCTTTATCTGAAGAGAATTTAATTTTTGCGTTAAAGCTTAACGTCATATGCAGTTCCAGCTATTTTAATTCCACATTTTTTACAAATCCAAATTCCAACTGCTTCACGGATTATAGAACCACCACATTCAGGACATTTTCTTTTACTTTTCATCAAATGATGGACTTGGGTAAATTGCTTACGAATTTTAATTCCATACCGTGGACCAAGTCCTTTTAGTGTAGTTTGTTTTTTTGCCATTCTAATTATCACATTATTTTGATTCTTTTATAATCTCTCGTATCTTACTGCCAACCTTAATTGATATCTCAGCACATTTGATTAATTCTTCTTGAGTAAATCCATCTGAACCACCTTTTTGAAGTGCAACCACATTTCCATCAGAATTAGATGTAATTGTAATTCGTGCATCCATGATACCCCATTCTTCAA
>CABXKZ010000005.1 GCA_902512865.1 uncultured marine group I thaumarchaeote
TTTCAGATATGCAACAAACTGAATCACAAACAGATGGAATTCCAGAATGGGTGAAAAACAATGCTGGATGGTGGGCAGATGGACGAATACCGGATTCTGCATTTATTGATGGAATTGAATATTTGATAAAAGATGGAATTATAAAAATTAATTAAGAAAAAATTTGGTTACTCAAAAGCTGAAACAAAACTAGATTTTTCTACTTTTGTTTTTTTACACTTACATTGAATTGAAGATTCCCCACATTCAAAGCAAATTAGGAGATTTCCTCTTTTGTAGTCGTAAAGTGACATTTCCACATTCTATTACAAAATTTGTATTTAATTAACGCTAAAACCATCTTTGATGGCATTGGCAAATTTGTTTGAATCCGTAACCCAGCCAAAAACTTGGAAAAGATATTGAAGATATACTAGATAAAATTGATATGTGGGCATATCAAAAGATAGTTGAAATTCATGATAGATTTGAAATACCAAAATGGTTCCAAGAAAAAGATAGTGATAGCAATTGGTGGAAATGCAATTTTACAAAAGGATCAAATTGGTACATATGAAGAACAGCAAGAAAATATTAGAAAAACGGCAAAAAATATAGCTTCTGTTGTTCTAGGTAAACACAGGTACAAGGTTTCAGCTATAACTCACGGTAATGGACCACAGGTAGGAAATTTACTCCTGCAACAGGAATTTGCAAAGAATATGCCTAATCTGCCGATGCACACAGTCATAGCTATGACGCAAGGCCAAATTGGATATATGCTACAACAAGCACTTCAAAACGAGTTTTTAAAATTAAAAAAAAATAAAAGGGTTGTAAGTTTGATTACTCAAACACTCGTATCTAAAAATGATCCAAAATTTGGTAAAACTTCTGCAAGTAAGCCTATAGGTCCTTTCTTAACAGAGATTGAAGCAAAAAAATTAAGGGATAAGACAGACTATATTATTAAAAAGGTAAAACCTACTGGGAAAAAAACGTGGAGAAGAGTAGTTGCGTCTCCAAAGCCAGTAGAAATTGTTGAATTAGATATATTGAAAGAATTCATTGAGGATGATTCCTGTTTGCTGATTGCTGGTGGTGGCGGTGGAATACCTGTAATCAAGAATGGTTCTAGTTTTAAGGGAATAGACTGTGTGGTTGACAAGGATCATGTTGGAGCTTTGATTGCAAAATCTATTGGAGCTTCGGTACTTTTGATTCTAACAGACGTAGACAAAGTAAAATTGAATTATGGTAAGCCGAATGAGAGTGACTTGGATACTATTACTGTAAAAACTGCAAAAAAACTCCTAAAGGAAGGACAATTTTTGGAAGGAAGCATGAAACCAAAGATACTGGCAATGATAGATTTCTTAGAATCTGGAGGAGATATGGGTATTATCACATCTTTAGACAATGCTCTAGCAGCATTAAATGGCAAAGCTGGTACAATTATTTCAAAAAATTAAGTATTGCTAATATTAAATTTGGTTTATTGTCTAAAAATAAAGTATGACGATTAGCCCGTAATTTCTTATTGCAAAAGTAGGCTCAAAATCGCTGCACGTGTAAATTTTCCGTATTCAGCTTGCTGAAAATATCTTGCTTGTTTTGTTGAATCAACATCAGTAGAAATTTCATCTATTCTTGGAAGGGGGTGAAGTAATATTGCATCTTTTTTCATTTTATTTACAACATCCTGACCTATTATGTAACTGCCCTTAACTTTGAGATATTCCTCTTCATCAGGAAATCTTTCTTTTTGAATTCTTGTTACGTATAAGACATCTAAATCTTCTATGTATTCATCCAAATCTTCAGATTCCGTATACGATAAATTCCCTTTGAGATTATATGTAAAATCAGTTCTAATTTTCAAAGATTCTGGAGATATTAGATGAACATTAACATCATAGTTGCTTAATCCGTACAACAAAGAATAAACTGTTCGTCCATACTTTAGGTCACCAACAATTCCAATATTTTTTCCATCAATTTTACCTAATTCTTTTTTTATTGTAAACAAATCTAGAATTGCTTGTGTTGGATGTGCTTCTGTTCCACTACCTGCATTGATAACAGGTTTTGTAGATATTTCTGCTGCAAATTTACTGGAACCATCTAGAGGATGACGTAAAACAATCACATCAGCATATCCAGACATGATTTTTACAGTGTCAGCTAAACTTTCACCTTTCTTAATAGATGATGATGTCGCATCTGCAATTCCAAATGATGTACCTCCAATCAATGCCATTGCAGATTGGAAGCTAATTCTAGTTCTAGTACTTGGTTCAAAGAAAATATATCCCAAAGTTTTTCCTCTGGCAATCTCACTTCTTTGTTCTGGCTTCATTTCCATGATTTCGTTTGTTTTAGAGTATATTTTTTCCAGATCATCTTTAGATAAATCATGTATGGAGATAATGCCATTATGAGAAAAATTATCCATCCTTGATTCATATATAGTAGCAGATATACAAACTATTCTATGGAACAATCTGATTTGATAGTCAGACGTATCAAAGATGGCACAGTAATTGATCATATTAACGAGGGAAAAGGTCTCAAAGTACTAGAAGCACTAGATATTGATGGTAGACGTGGAAATGTCATAACAATTGCTTTGAATATGCCCAGTGGAAAATTAAAGAAAAAAGACATGATAAAGGTGGAAGGTAGATTTTTGGAAGATGATGATACAAACAAACTTGCAGTTATTGCTCCATCATCTACTGTGAATATTATCAAGGATTACAAATTAGTGGAAAAACGTCATCTTTCACTTCCAAATCAAATAGAGCGAATTTTTAGATGCTCAAATCCCGATTGTATATCAAATAGTAGTGAACATATGGATTCAATTATGGATGTTATTGACAAAGAGAACTTGGTTCTAAAATGCAGATATTGTAGTAGAATTTTAGATGTGAATAAAATTAATTACAAAAAAATAACAATTTAGCTAATCACGATTTTTTCTTTTTCATTATATGTTGTTCTTCAGATTTGTATTGATTTTCAGTAAATCTTCGCATTGAACCAAAGGGTTTGAATGCTCGTCCATTTCCTTTGTAGAATTTTGAGAAAAATTCTACATAGATTAGTCTAGAACCCTGAATTCCAGGTTCAAATACTCCAATTATTATATTGAAGAGATGCCCCACAATCAAAATAATTACTCCAAGAGCTGCCAACGGCAGTCCAATGTTTATTGATTTTAAGAAAATGTAATCAATGGTATGAGCAAGTATTACAGATGCAAGTAGAATTCCAACCAGTCGCGTATAAGAAAGAACGTGACTTACAATTGTAGCTAACTCCATTATTGCCATTGGACCTTGTCCAAGTATCATCATACCAACACCTCCAAAGATTAAACCATAGTATCCAAATGCCAGAGGATTTACTTCGATAAGCCGCGGCCATGTCGGATTAATAGCATCACCATTAATGAGAGCTAATCCAAGAAGGACAACTCCCCAAGCAAATGCCAACCAACCAGCTTTTCCAATTGCTTCTTTTTTATCACTTTCTGCAATACATTGTATGATGCCTATGATGAGTCCAAATGAAACAAAACCAATTCCAATATAACCAGCAATTAGCAAAAGTTTACTCGCATCATGAATAGGATCAAGAAATGCCTGGGATGGTCGATTTAAGACTTCACCTGGTTCTGGAAAACCGGTAATTCCAACACTAGCTAGATAATCAAAAACGTAACCATTTAGGTGAAAACCAAAGTGTAAATCAAATATTACGCCTAGAATTATTCCTATTACACAGCCAGGAATCATTGCTTTTGCCAATTTTACCATTTGACGTTTCTTCAAAATATTTAACGCAAAACTACGCAATGGCTTGGGCATAATATTGAAATTACGTTTTCCTTTCTCTACGCGTCTAATTACCCAAAGACAAACTAAGAGAATAACAAGGCAATAACCAGTATCTCCAATCATTAATCCATAAAAGACTGGGAAGACCAATGCAAATACCATGGTTGGATCGAATTCCTTGCTTTGGGGTAATGAGTAAAATCGAATGAATGCTTCAAATAATTTGAATTTTTTTGGATTACTCATTAATGTTGGAGGTTTATCTTCAGTTTCTAGTTTGTAAAGGGTCACACTATCTGTAAATTTTTTTAATGTTGACTCAATCTGGTCAAGTTTTGATTTTGGAACCCATCCTTCCATTGCAAATGCATCTTTTGTTGCACCTGAATTTGAGATCACTTCTAATTTTTTATTTTCGATTTGTAGTTGTTCTTCAACTTCGATTAAATTGGCATAATGATTTTCAGACATTTTGCTTAATTCTTTATTAATTTCATCTAGTCGTTGATTTTCTGATTGTAGTTTGCTTCTTAGATCTGTAATAATTTTATTTGGTTTACCATTAAGATCTGGTACTGCCTCTATTTTTACATCATGAGATTGAATAATATTTGCAAATTTATCGGATGAAATTGAAGTAAAAACTACTAAGATTAGATGTGTAATTTTTTTTTCAGCCTTTGTGTAAAGCATGATGTCTTTGCTATGTGCATCTATGGATTTTTTAAACTCCTCGAATTTTTCAGATTTAATTCTACCAAAATATGAAGTTGCGGATGTAAGCTTAAGAATTTTTAGATCTTCAGGAAAGAAGCTAAACTCCTCAACAAGTTTTAGATTGTTTTTAGTATCTTTGATTTTAGTTAGAAGTGATTCTTTTTCTTTTTCAAAATTTGCTACAGATTCATCAATATCAATTGTACTTGCAATTTGTAAAACTTCATCAACAGAATCAAAGCGTTTTTTTGTCGATATTTTGGTTGGAGGTAATACCGTCAATAATGCTCTAACACGAAGTAATTCGTCAGAAACTTGTCGAGATAGATCATTATCACGCTCACTTTTTAAAATTGCAGAAATGTCTTTTGATAAGGGTTCTAATTGTAAGACTTCCATATCATGTAAAACGGATACCGCAGTTTGTTGGTTTTTTCGTAGACCCATAATAGCTATTTTAGTCATGGAAACAGGTCTTAGAACCATTTATTCAACACCTTGCAACAAAATTTCTAGGATTTTCTTGTTATCCTGTACATGAATTTCTGAGATAATATTTTCAGATTTTGCCTTTGCATCTTCAATCAGAGTATTTGTTTTAGAAGATGCATCAGTTCTTGCAGTTTCTATGCTGGAATCAACCAGTTCTTCACCTTGTTGTTTTGCAGATGAAATAGCACTTTCTAAATCAGATTGTAATTGATTAATTTCAGATTCAATTTTTTTTCTGTAATCTTCGATTTCTTTTTGTGCTTTTTCTTCTACCTCTTTGATTTTTTTCAGTGATTGTAAATAATTTTCTTGATTTTCTAACATTATAATCCTCCAATGAAGTCCTTTGCGAAAAAGAGTCCTAATCCTAGTGCAATTCCAATGTTTCCCATTTTAATTATTACTTTGATGTAGTAGAATTTTTTCTGTTGTGAATTTACAAAATCAGTCTGCAATTATTTTTTCCTCCTCTTTTTCTCTTTCACCCATTTTTCGTTTTACAGTCTTGAGCATTGTGAAAGTATCGCGTTCCATTTCCTCTAATCTGAAAGTAATGAATTTAACTGCAGATTGTAAATTAGGAATGAATACATTTTCAATTGCATTAGCCTTTCTCTTTGTTTTGTCAATTTCATAAAGAAGTTTACGTAACGTTGTTTCCTTTTCTGCTACATCTAATACAATTTTGTGGACTTCCTGAAATGCTTTCATAGCTTCGCTAATTGATACTGGAATCTCTAAGAGGTATTCTGTAAGAGCTTGTTCTCTTGTTCCTCCTTCTAATTTTGGAATACTAACTCCCATGACATTTTTTGGCATTATAAGTAATTTTTTTAGTTGAGGTATCTTCATTGCCTCATTTTCTAGTCTCATTTCTCCATCAAGCATTTCTGCCATTCTAATACTTTGATAGCCTTTTTTCAATTCAGATTGTAATTCGCTTCTTAATCGTGATGATGCTTTACTGATATTGAAAAATTCTAAAATTAATGCTTGACGTTTTAATTTTAATAGTTTCAATCCTTTCTCTGCAATTTTGATTCGTCTTTTTGCACGGAGATATTCTAGTCGTGTAGGACGTATATCCGAACCTGATGGAATTTTAATTACCTCCTGTCATGTGATTTTTTCCACCACTGTGTGTCAGATTTTGCATATTTCGAAATGAATTCGGGTTTGATTCTAGTAAGATCAGATTCGTCTAGATCACTTAGTAATTCCCATCCTAATGCAAGTGTTTGTTCAATTGGACGGTTTTCATTTAGTCCTTGATTGACAAATTTCTGTTCAAAGTTATTTGCTACATCAAGAAATTTTCTATCTAGATCACTTAGTGCACCTTCACCTACAATAGCAGCTAATGCACGAGCATCTTTTCCTTGTGCATAAGCAGAATAAAGTTGATCTGCAAGTTGTCTGTGATCTTCTCTTGTTCGTCCTTCACCGATACCTTGATTCATGAGTCGCGATAAACTTGTTAAAACATCTACTGGTGGTTGAACATTATTTCTATGCAATTCTCTGCTCATTACTATTTGTCCTTCTGTAATGTATCCAGTGAGGTCTGGAATTGGATGTGTGATATCATCAGCAGGCATTGTTAGAATTGGTAGTTGTGTAACAGAACCTTTTCTGCCCTTAATTTTTCCTGCACGTTCATAAATTGAAGCTAAATCTGTGTATAGATAACCTGGATATCCTCTTCTACCTGGTACTTCTTCTCTAGCTGCAGAGATTTCTCTTAATGCTTCACAATAATTTGTCATATCAGTCAAAATTACAAGAACATGCATCTCTTTTTCATATGCAAGATATTCAGCTGTAGTCAATGCCAATCTTGGAGTAAGAATTCTTTCCATTGAGGGATCAGATGAAAGATTTAGAAACAAAACAGTTCTTTCTAGTGCACCACTTTCTTCGAATTGTTTTATGAAAAAGTTTGATTCCTCACTAGTGATTCCTATTGCTGCAAAGACTACAGAAAAGTTTTCTTCTGTTCCAAGAACTTTTGCTTGTCTTGCAATTTGTGATGCAAGAAGATTATGCGGTAATCCAGATGCAGACATTATTGGAAGTTTTTGTCCACGTACCAGAGTATTCATTCCATCAATATTTGATACTCCAGTTTGGATAAATTCAGATGGTTCCTCTCTAGAATATGGATTTATTCCAGAACCTACAAGATCATATTTTTCTTTAGAGATAATCTTCGGACCATTATCTCTTGGATTTCCAAGTCCATCAAAGACTCGTCCAAGCATTTCATCAGATACTGCTAGTGTTGCTGTTTCTCCAAGAAAAGTTGTTGAAGTACCAGTAGTTGTTAAACCAAGTGTTTGACCAAATACCTGAACAATAGCTAGTCCTTGACTAGTATCTAGCACTTGACCCTGTCTTCTTTCACCATTGGGGAGTTTGATTTCCACCATCTCACCATATGCTGCGTCATCAACACCTTTTACAAAGATTAATGGTCCTGCCACTTTGTCAAGTGATTTGAATGAAACATTAGTCATTGCCAGAAGCCTCCACGGACAGACTGTCGAATTCATTTTTCATAGTAGATTTAATATTATCAAGTAATTGTTCAAGCTCATCTTCTTTTGTCCATTTCATTTTTGGAATCATTTTTCTAGATTCAAGTGAGCTGATTTTTGCTGCAGTAATTCCTTTCTTTATACTTTCATCTGCTTTTTTACCAAATTCTATAATGGTAGATAACATTTCTGATTGTTTTTTAATTGACGTGTAAGTATCAACTTCATCAAAAGAGTTTTGCTGTAAATAATCTTCTCTAATTGAACGAGCAGTATCTAAGATGCCTTTTTCTGGTTCAGGCAGTGCATCATAACCAACCAACTGCACAATTTCTTGTAGTTCAGATTCTTTTTGTAAAATATCAAGTGCGGTGGTTCTATTATCTATCCATTCCTTTGAAACATTTGTTCTGTACCAATCAGCTAAATCATCAACATACAATGAATAGCTAGTTAACCAATTAATTGATGGAAAATGTCTTCTGGATGCAAGACTAGCATCAAGTCCCCAAAATACACGTGTTACCCTCAATGTATTTTGTGAAACAGGTTCAGAAAAGTCTCCACCAGGTGGTGAAACAGCGCCTACTAGAGATAAAGAACCTTGACGTTTTTCAGGAGAAATAACAATACTTTTTCCTCCACGCTCATAAAATTCAGCTAATCTTCTTCCTAGATATGCAGGATACCCTTCTTCTCCAGGCATTTCTTCTAACCTACCCGATATTTCTCTCAATGCTTCTGCCCATCGCGAAGTACTATCAGCCATTAATGCAACACCGTAACCCATGTCACGATAATATTCACCCATTGTAATTCCAGTGTATACACTTGCTTCTCTTGCTGCTACTGGCATGTTACTTGTATTCGCAACTAGTATAGTTCGTTCCATTAGTGGTCTCTTTGTTTTTGGATCTTCTAATTTTGGAAATGATGAAAGAACATCACACATTTCATTTCCTCTTTCTCCACAACCAACATAAACAATTACTTCACTATCTGCCCATTTTGCAAGTTGTTGTTGAGTAACTGTCTTTCCACTTCCAAAAGGACCAGGGATTGCAGCAGTTCCACCTTTAGCAACCGGGAAAAATGTGTCTATTACTCGTTGACCGGTAAGTAGTGGTTCTTCTGGTGGAAGTTTTCGAAGTACTGGTCTTGGAATTCTAACAGTCCACCAACTTGATAATCCAATATCTGTTGTTTTCCCATTCTTTACAGATGCAACATTTTCATTCACATTGAATTGTCCTTCAGATATGTCTGCAAGAGTTCCAGAAATGTTATGTGGAATCATAATTTTGTGTTTAATTAATGGTGTTTCTTGAACTTCACCAATGATGTCACCAGGTTCAACTTGATCACCATTCTTCTTAATTGGAATGAATTCCCATTTTTTTGTCTGATCTAATGCAGGGATGACTTTTCCTCTACTAATGAAATCTCCACTTTCTTTTTGTAATACGTCTAATGGTCTTTGAATACCATCATAGATGGAGGTCAGTAAGCCAGGACCTAATTGTAATGAGAGTGGTTTATTCGTATTGACAACTTTCTCTCCTGGTTTAAGACCAGTTGTATCTTCATAAACTTGAATCATCGCACTATTTCCTTCTAGACGGATAATTTCACCAACAAGACCCATTTCACCAATACGCACAATATCAAAAAGCTGAGCACCATCAAGATCTTTTGCGACTACAACAGGACCAGAAATCCTTGCAACAGTTGGATCTACCAAGATTTCATCAACTTACCTCAATCTTAATCCCGAGTACTCGCTTTGCTAATGCAGCAATTGACTCTTCTTCTTTATTTTCTTTTTCAGATGGCATAAACAATACTAATGGTTCAATTGATTCTTCGATGCTTGATAAAAATGTAATAGGAAGACTTGAACGGACAGAATCACTTGCTATGATCAAACCAAATTCTCCAGATGAATAAAGTTCTTGGATTTTTTTACTTGCTTCACCACTATCTACAATGAAAGTATCATCAATTCCAATTAGACGATAACCGATAACAAGTTCACGATCTCCAACTATTGCCAATTTACCAGCATTATCTGAAACTTGTTTTGTTAGTTGTTCACTCATATCAAAAGCATCTCCTTAATTTTATCTAGTGATAAATCATAACGTTTTCCATACGTTATTCTTTTTAGATTTTCATATTCATATTCAGCACGAAAGATGAAATAGAAAATTGTACCTATCGATAATGCTATGTTTCTTAATTTTTTAACATAGTTTGTGTTGATTAGTTTTGTAAGCTCTATTTCAAAAATTATCAAACTATTTTCTGTTTTGTATTGTTCAAGTGCTTCGTTTAGTTTGTAGTATGATTCGATTCTTCCTATAATTTCTACAACATCTTTAGTTTCGTAAATATCAAGTAATTCTTTTGCAGGTATTCGTCCTATGTCTATTAGATGTTCAGATAAAATTTCTTTGCCTACGTTTGACTCTTTTGCTTTTAGTAAATTTAGAATGTTTTTCTTATCGATTTCTGCACGAATCAATTCTCTAATGACACCTTCATCTCCTTGGAAAAATTTTAGAGATTCTAAGAGTTTTTGATAATATGCTTCATGTATTGCAGACATCATTGGTCCTAGATCACCTGTCTTTTGGTAATCATCTAGATACTTCATCAGTATCACACCATAATCATATTTTGCAAGCTTGCTTACAACTCCTTCAACGCTTGTTTCAGAGAGAATAATTTTGATTTCATCATGAGGAATTACGCCTGCCTCAATTCCTGCAGGGACATTTCTACTAGAAACTAATAGTGATTCAGTTTCAGTAATTGTTCTTCCCATCATTTTTGAAGAAAGAATCAACTCAATGTTGTATAGATCCCATTTGGAAAGAAAAGTTCTTACTGCATTTTTTCCACTAAATGGAACTGCTTCTAAGATAATTTTGTTTGTCTCAACAAGGTGACGATTAAAAGCTACTTCCAAAAGTTCTGCACCACCATACATTGATGCTGCTTTTTTGATCTCTTGACCATACCATGTAGATTCTAATTGCTTTGTCATATCATTGATATCATTTGCCTTGAGAAGATTTTGTAAGATATCTTGAGATAAAAAATTAATTGATATTGATTGTAGTCGTCCAAATGAAGATGAATATTGTGAGGTACCCATTATAAGATCTCCTCAAGAATTGAAGTTTTGATCTCATCTTCGTTGTTTCGTAATAATTCTTCAAAAGTTAAATCAAGTTCTTTTGTACCATCACTATTTTCAGCAATAATTCCTCCTAATGTTTGAATTGTAGAACCAAGTGTGACCTCAGAATCATTGAAGAGTGATTTATCTTCCTCTTTAAAATGAATTGTGATGTTTTTGCCTAGAGCATTTTTAGAAGTCTTGATCATCTGTTCTAAAATATTTTTGTATTCTGAATTTTGTGTGTATTTCCCAAGATCTTTTTTTATAATTTCAAATGTTGAATCTAGATTTTTATTGATTGCATCAAATACGATCTTCTTAGCTTCTAATTTCCCTCCTTCAAGAATTCGAGCTGCTTCTCTTTCAGATCTTAATTTTGCTTCTTTCTCATAATTATCTTTTAGTTCTTGAATTACGGTATTTTTTTTGTTTTTAATCTCAGATTTTTTTTCATTTAGTTCTTTTTCTAATGTACTCATATCACTTTTTTTTCTACTTTCTATTTCTTGTATGAAAGGCTCTATACTCATAAATTTCTCCTACAAGATATCTAGTAAGAGAATAATTCCTAAAACAAATCCAATAATCCAGAGTGTTTCTGGAATAACAAAGAAGAATAAGACCTGGCCAAATTTCTCTGGTTTTTCAGCTATAATTCCCATACCAGCTGCACCAATTCCTTGTTGTGCATTACCAGTACCTATGAGCCCGCCAGCTATAGCAATTGCAGCTGCCAAGGCTAAGATTGGTTTTGTTAGATCTGTCCCACCAGAACTTCCTTCTTCTGCAAAGACATCAGTTGGTGAAAAGACAGTAAATAGCAAAAGTATCCCTCCAAATACACCAATCCCAACTCGGGAAGATTTGGAAAGTGAAAACATTACTTCGAGGATCCACTAGATGCTTATAGGAATGATCTTCTTTGAAAAATTTAAAAATATGTTTCGACATATGGTTTGTTTGGAAAAAAATTCAATAAATAGCGATCAGATATTAATAAAAAATTTAAAAAATTTCTCTGTTGATTATTGTCCTAATATGATGAACATCATTACAATACCATAGATAGCAATTGATTCTACCATTCCGATAAAGATGAACACTTTAGACTGTAATGCTGGATTTTCAGTAATTACTGCTAAACCTGCAGAACCGACATAACCTAAACCAATTCCTGCACCCATTGCTGCAAGTCCGAATGCAAGTCCTGCACCGATTAGTTTTGATCCATCGGACAATCCTCCTGCTGGCGATGCTTCTTCTGCAAATGCAACAGTACCTAAACCTGATACAGAAACTACAAGAGTCGCAAGTAGTAAAATTGAGAGTGGTTTCATTTTCAATTTTTGAAATCTGGAGACCATATTTAAACCAACACCTAATTTTATCAGATCTGATCTAGAGTTTTCTTTTTTGCAGATTTTAATTGATCTTTAATTGTTTTTGCAGAATTTTCATATTCTTGATCTAAAGTTTTTTTAGAATTTTCAAGTAGTCTTTTAATTTCATCTTTTGCCATTTATTGTCTTTTCTCCATTGAAGCTTTCACTTTTTTTAACCTTGCGAATTCTTCTCTTTCTCTTTCTTCTAATGTTGCTAGTATAAATCGAACTCTTTGTTTGTATTGAGGAATGATGACATTTTCCAAAGCGTTTAGTAGTTTTTGCGTCTTTTCAAGTGCTTTTGCAAGACTAAAAATTGAATTTTCATATTCAGCAGCCTTACAAATTTTTGGGAGTAAAGCTTTGATTAGTTTTGCACCACGGTCAATAGATGCATTAGTATCTGCAAATCCATATGGAATTGATTTTGTATCTTTTTCAGTAACGCTTAACACAGGAATTGTTACATCAACTACACGTTTTACATCAGAATCTACTTCCATTACACCAGGTGTTGATTGTGCTACAGAATCAACTGTTCCTACTCCTAGAGATAGATATGATTCGTTAACTGATTGGTAAATTTCCTGTAAAGGTTCCCAAATTCCACCTCTAGTTTTTTGTGCTTCAGTAATCATTTCTTCGATATTTTTTAGTAAAACTTTGCGTTTGTCATCTAGAATTTTTTGTACCATTGATGCAACTTGGCTAGAACGTTTGTATTTGAATAACTCAATCTTTGTTGCTGTGACGTTTTGTCCAAAAGACATTATAATTATTCCTTGTAATATTGCTCAACGTATTTGTCTTTGACTTTGGTTAATTCATTCTTTGGAAGTTTTGAGACACAGTTCCATTGTAATCCTAATGTTTCTTCAATGGTTCTATCTTCATCAACTGCTTGTGACAAGAATTTCTTTTCAAATTCATCACCAAAGTTCATGTAATTAAGATCAATAGGCGTGAGTCCTGCTTTTCCCACGATTCCTGCAAGTGCTCTAACTTCTTGAGCACGAGAATATGCATCATAATTTTGGTTAGATATTTCTTGATGATCAGCACGAGTACTTCCTTCACCAATTCCATCTTTCATGATTCTACTAAGACTCATCAAGATATTGATAGGTGGATAAACTCCTTGCCTGAATAAGTCTCGCCCAAGTACAAGTTGTCCTTCTGTAATGTATCCAGTAAGGTCTGGAATTGGATGTGTGATATCATCAGATGGCATTGTTAAAATTGGCATTTGAGTTACACTTCCTTTTCTGCCTTTGAGTCGACCTGCTCTTTCATAGATTGTAGAAAGGTCAGTATAAAGATAACCTGGATATCCTTTTCTTCCCGGTACTTCTTCTCTTGCTGCACTAATCTCACGAAGTGCTTCAGCATAGTTTGTCATGTCAGTTAGGATTACCAATACGTGCATTCCTAAATCATATGCAAGATATTCTGCTACAGTCAATGCTACTCTAGGTGTAATGATTCTCTCAATTGCAGGATCATCTGCAAGGTTCAAAAATAGTACACTTCTTTTTAATGCACCAGATTCTTCTAAACTTCTTTTGAAATATTCTGCTTCACTGTATTGTACACCAATTGCTGCAAAGACTACAGCAAACTCATCTTTTGTTCCAACAATTGCTGCTTGACGTGCAATTTGTGCAGCCAATATATTGTGTGACATGCCAGAGCCTGAAAATATTGGAAGTTTTTGTCCACGTACTAGAGTAAGCATTCCATCAATTACAGAAACACCTGTTTGAATGAAATCTTTTGGGTATTCTCTTTGTTCAGGATTCATTGGTGCACCGTTAATATCTAAAAATGATGTTGCAACTGGTTCTGGAAGACCATCTTTTGCTCTTCCTAGACCATCAAAAACTCTACCGAGTACTTGTTCTGATACTGGCATTTCCATAACTTTGCCGACAAATTTTGCATTTGTTCCAGATACAGAAAGACCTGTTGTTCCTTCAAAAACTTGTACAACTGCTTTTCCGTTTCCAACCTCTAAGACTTTACCTAAACGTCTTTCACCTTCAGTCGTTTCAATTTCTACTAGTTCATCAAATGCTGCATTTTCAACACCGTCAACTATTACAAGTGGTCCTTTAATTTCAGCAATTTTGCTGTATTGAACTCCACCTTGAGTTGTCAATTTTGAACCTTTATTCCTGTAACAGTTTTGAATTGTTCTACCATGTCAGTTGAAAGTTTATCTAATTTATTCATCTCGTCATCTTTAACATCCATTCTTGCTTTGAGTAATAATGAAATTACGTCCATAGAACGAATATCAGCTAGTGATGCACCATCTTTGAGTGCTTGTTGACCTTGATTGTAAAAGTCAACTTGTAATTTCATTAATTTGAATTGTTTTTCAGGACTGCAATAGGTGTCAACATCATCAAAGGAGTTTTGTTGTAAGATTCCAATCTTAATCATTCTTGCAACTTCTAGAATTAATTTTTCTTCATCTGGAAGTGCTTCAGGTCCTAACAGTTTAACGATTTCTTTTAGTGTATCTTCTCTTTGTAAGATTCCATATGTTTGACTTCTAATATCCAACCAATCTTTACTAATATTTTCTGACCACCATTTTGAGATATCTGCAAGATATCCAGAATAGGAGTTCATCCAGTTAATTGATGGATAATGCCTTGAATATGCTAAACTGGCATCTAATGCCCAGAATGTTTTGATAAATCTCATCGTGTGTGTTGTGACTGGTTCTGTAAAATCACCGCCAGATGGAGATACAGCGCCTACTAGAGATACAGAACCATCTCTTTCAGGAGAACCTTTTGCTTGAACACGTCCTGCTCTTTCATAAAATTCTGCTAACCTTGATGCAAGATATGATGGATAACCTTCTTCTGCAGGCATTTCTTCTAATCTTCCTGACATTTCACGAAGTGCTTCTGCCCATCTGCTTGTAGAATCTGCTACAAGTACAACGTCATAACCCATATCACGATAATATTCTGCAATTGTTACACCAGTGTAGATACTTGCTTCTCTTGCTGCTACAGGCATGTTACTTGTATTTGCAACAAGTACAGTTCTGTCCATAAGTGGTTTTCCGGTTCTTGGATCTTTGAGTTCTGGGAACTCAACAAGTACTTCAGTCATCTCGTTTCCTCTTTCACCACATCCAATGTAGACTACAACTTGAGAGTCAGCCCATTTTGCAATTTGATGAAGTGTTACGGTTTTACCAGTGCCAAATGCTCCTGGAATAGAACCAGTTCCACCTTTTGCTAATGGGAAAAATGTGTCGATAACTCTCTGACCAGTAAGGAGTGGAACGGTTGGATCATATCTTTTGAGATAAGGTCTTGGTTGTCTTACAGGCCATTTATGCCACATCATTAGTGTTGATGATTCACCATCTTTTTCTACAGTTGCAATCTCTACATCTAAATTATAATCTCCTTCTGAAACAATTTTTGTAATTTTTCCACCTTTGTGATCTGGCGGAACTAAAATTTTATGTTCAATTAATGATGATTCTGGAACAGTTCCAATAATATTTCCGGCTTCAACTTCATCGCCGACTGCAACAGTTGGGACAAAGTGATACTCTTTTGTCATATCAACAGGAGTGGTTGTAATGCCCCTACCAATGAATGAGCCTGATTTTGCGGCTAGGTCTTTTAGTGGTCTTTGAATTCCGTCATAGATTTGGCCAATAATTCCAGGTCCTAGAAAAACACTAAGAGGATTTCCAGTACCAACGACGGGTTCACCTGGTTTTAGACCACTTGTTGATTCATAAACTTGAATAAATGCTACATCGCCTGTGAGACGAATTACTTCACCAATTAATTTTGCTTCTCCAACAGATACAGTCTCATACATTTTTGCATCTGCCATGCCGTCAGCTCTTACTGCGGGTCCGCTAATCCATACAATTTTACCTTGTGCTACCATATCAATTACCTAAGTTAAATTGTGCTGCAATATCTTTTCTAATTAAAGGTTTCAACAATTCAATTCTTGCATCAATGGTATTATCAAAGCTCATAGAACCATCTTTTGATGTTACTTTGACTCCACCCATACAATCAATCAGATCACTTGATAGTTCTGCACCAGAAATGTTTGATACAGCCGATTGAACTACATCCTTGTCCTTAGAATTTGTGTAAACTATAATATCACTAGTATCTAGTGCAGAAGTTGCTTCAGTAAGTAATTTTGTGATTAAACTTGAATATTCAGAATTTCTTTCCATATTTACGATCTTTTCTTTTGCTTTTTCTAAGACCTTATCAGCAGATTCTTGTACAATTAGAAGTGATTTGTTTCTGGCCTCCAGATCTGCACTTCCAACGATCTGCTTTTCAATTTTATCTGCTTCTTTTTTACCATCAGAGATGATCTTTTCATATTCTTCTTCAAGCATAGACAATGAATCAGAGAGAATGTTCTGAGCATCTGCAAGTGAGTTTTTTAGACTTTTAGAGAATTCTGACGAATTTCGTTCTAAAACCTGATCGATTGTAGATTCTAACGCAGAGTTTGATGGCAATGAAAATCGTTTTTTCGAATTGAATTTGAATGTTTAGTATAATGATCGTTTGGAAAGATATTAAAAACACAGACATGGCGTTTTCGTATCTTGGTTGTGGCAGATTTAAAAATTGGAACCGTCATTTTGCCCAGATCGGAGACACCACAAATTGTTTCTAGATTAACAGAATTTGAGTGGTTTCATAAAATAGACTCCACATCAGAGACAGTCACGCCTGAAGTTGATGATATTCTGCTTAAAGCCCAACAGACATTTCAAGAAATTGATGAAGTCATCAAAGGATTAGGAATTCCAAGGGAAGTAGGAATGATGGAAATCTTGTTCAAAGGGACGGTCTTCAAAAAACAGAATCAAGAACTAGACGAGCTAGAAGAAATGGTAGAAGACGTTACAAAAAAGAGATCAGGAATTATTGATGCTCCTGCTAAGTTACTCAAAGAGCAGGAAGAATACAAAAAAGAGATCAATGATTTTACAACCCTAAAAGAGGCATTAGAAGTAGTAAAGAAGCTAAACATAGATCTCACCGGATTTGGACAGATGAAGCAATTTTACACAAACCTGTTCATTGTTCAGACAAAAGACATTGATGAGATTAGAAGAACGTTAGATAATGTTACAATTAATCAACATGATTTGAATACAAAAGAAGAATCTGCATTGATAGTTATTGCAGATGTTGCAAACTTGGAGAAAATTCTCAAAGTAATGCGTAGTTTTAACGCAAACCCATTTTCTATTCCAGAAGGAGTAGAACAAGTTCCAAATAAGGCATATGCAACTGCAGAATTAAAGATTAAAGAATTTGAAGAAAAGCACAAAAAAGTTACAAAAGAACTTGCAAAGATGACATCAAAGATTAGAGGGGATATACTAACTTTGCACGAGAGAGCACAAGTTGCAAAAGATATTTTAGAATTATTAAGAAAACCTGGTGGAACAAAAAACTTTGCAGTTATTCAAGGATATATTCCAAAAAAGATGGAAAAGAAATTCAAAGATACCACAGGAAAATGGATGTCTGTTGTAGAAGATGTCTCTGATCCAGAATTAGTGAAAAAGAAACCAACACTATTTGATAACAAAATTTTTGTTAGGACATTTGAGGTAATCACACAAAGTCAAGGAATTCCAAAGAGAGGTGAATCAGATCCAACACCAATGATTGCATTGATGTGGCCAATATTTTATGGATTAATGTTTGCAGATGTTGGTCACGGATTATTACTAATGGGATTAGGTCTAGTCTTCAAACTGAAAGGTCAAGGAAATCTTTCTAGATGGGGAATGCTAATTGCAATCTCTGGAGCATCTGCTGCTATAGCGGGGGTTGGAACAGGAGAGATGTTTGGATTCCATATTGATCATATTCAACCATTTGAAGGAATTTTAGAAGAAGGTGGTGCATTACATTCAGTTTCATGGCTAGTTGGAGCAATTAGCGTTGCACAACTAGACTTTGATCAAGTAATTATGATTCTAAAGGTTTCATTATTTTTGGGAATAATTCACATTCTTTGGGCGTTCGCGTTACACATCAAAAAATTGTATCAGGATGGACACAAAACCACTATGTTTACAGAAGCAATTCCAAATGTTACACTTTACGGAGGAATTGTCGTAATTATGATGTGTGCAATTGGTTCAGGTTATGATGTAATGAACATGTATTCAAAAATACATACAGAGGCAGTTCCATGGGTTACAATTTTCCTTGGTGATTGGGCACAAGTTTGGATTATTACAAGAATTGCAGGAATCATAGTTATTGCATCAATTGTAGTAATGATGATTGGCGGATTAAAACATATCAAAGCACATCCAGAAGAAGGTGGAAGTCCAGCAAACGTCTTCATGGAAGTTTTACTTGGAAAGAGTGTCGAGTGTCTTGCACATACAATCAGTTATGCTCGACTCGGAATCATGCTGCTTGTGCATGCGGCGCTACTACTTACGGTAAATAATTCATTTGCATCATTAGGTGGTGTAGAATCTCCAAGTGCACTAGTATTACTCATTGGCGGAAACATCGGAATCATGATGATTGAGGGATTAATTGTCTATATCCAGTCTCTAAGGCTTCACTTGTACGAATTTTTCACAAAATGGTATAATGGTGGAGCAGAACCATTCAAACAAGTGGTACCAGAAATGTTCTACAACCAATTCAAGTGGAATAGAAAATAATCACTATCTATTTTTCTATAGGAAGTTTTAGATTATTTCCCCATTCGCCCCAAGAGCCCAAGTAAACTTTGACATTTTTGAATCCAATCTTTTTCAAAGAAAGATAGCTGTTTGCTGCACGATATGCACCTTGACAATAAGTTACAATTTGGGATTCTCTATCCAATTGATAAATGGATTCTAATTCAGAGTCAGATTTTAGTTTTCCAGAATCATCAAGATTGTTATTCCAGTCTATATTTTTTGCAGTTGGGATATGACCACCACGTGCTGCTCTAGGTATAGTTCCATCAAATTCATCAGGAGAACGAGCATCAAGTATAGTGACTTTATTGATATTCTCACTTAATTCTTCAAATCCAATTATGATTGAAGGATTAATTGGGGTCGTAAGATTTGTTGGCTTGTAAATAGTAGATTCTGTTTGAGTGGGAAGATTTTCTTTAGTCCATTTTGAAAGACCGCCATCTAGCATTTGGACATCTGGATGTGAAAAGTACAGACATATCCATACACCTCTAGCTGCAAGCATTCCAGATACATCATCATAAAAGATGATTTTTTTATTTTCATCAATTCCTGCATATGAGAGAATCTTTCTCATATGTTCACCAAAACTCACTAATCCTTTTTGAGAGGTATCAGCCCAATGAAATGAGAATAGATCTAAACTGACAGAGCCAGGAATGTGTCCTTTAGAATAATCCTTGTAGGAACGTGCATCTAAAATTAGGACTGAATCATCTTGATAGATTTTTTCCAGATCTTGAGATGAAATAAACATGAGATGAATTTTTCATTGTACAATAAAAGTTAGTTTAGCATCCGCTGTTTGGTAAAATTAAAAAAAGAAAAAAAGAAAAGTTTTTTTCTATTCGTTTACGTATGCTCTTTCACCGTTTTGTGAGAGATCGAGTCCAATTTCCTCCTCTTTTGGAGTGACTCTGATTCCTCCAGGCCATACTGCATCCATAATCTTGAAGATTATAATGGATATACCAAATGCATATGCAATTGACATTCCTGCAGCAACTATTGAAATTGCTTGCTGTTCATAACCTTCTGGTGTGCCGGTCCATGCGCCAATACCATCGCCTGTGTCCCAAATGTGAGGGCTAGCTAGTGTACCAGTTAAGATAGCACCTGTTAAACCACCCATACCGTGGACTCCCCAAACATCGAGGGCATCGTCCCATTTTCGAGCGTTCTTGAATGCAACACATCCATAACAAACTGTACCTGCAGCAATACCGATAATTATTGCAGCCATTGGTCCAACCCAACCAGATGCTGGTGTGATTGCGACTAAGCCTGCTACGGCTCCTGTTGCGGCACCTACTATACTAGGTTTGCCGGTGTGCGCCCATGACATCAACAACCACGTAACAGTTGCCATACCTGTGGCAGTGTTTGTGACTGTCCATGCGCTTACAGTGATTCCATCTACCATTACTTCACTTCCTGCGTTAAAGCCGAACCAACCGAACCATAGAATTGATGCACCAAGAACTACCATAGGTACATTGTGTGGCTCCATTGGAACTTTGCCATATCCTAATCTTCTTCCGAGGACTAGGGCGCCTGCAAGTGCTGTAAATCCTGATGAAATGTGAACCACAGTTCCGCCAGCGAAGTCAAGTGCATACGATGGTGAGAGGTCTGGATTGAAGTCTAGACTTCCACCGCCGATGTAGCCACCGCCCCATACCCAATGACAAATTGGGTCATAGACGAATGTTCCCCATAAGAGAACAAATACTACAATAGCACTGAATTTCATACGGTCAACTAATCCACCAACAATTAGTGCTGGTGTGATGATTGCGAAAGTAGCTTGGAACATAGCAAATAGTTGGTGAGGAACAGTTCCTGGCCAAGTATCACTACATACATCTCCTTCCTTCATCGTTTGCATTTGGTAATAGTGTGCCCAAGTATCTTCACATGGACTTGGAGCACCTAATGGTGCCCAGTGTGAAACTTGGTTAAAGCCAACATAATCAAGGTTACCCATGAATAAGTTTGCGTCACTGTCTACTCCTCCGAATGCAAGTGAATAACCCCAAAGTACCCATTGTACACTCATGAGACCCATGATAATGAACACCATGCCAATTGTATTGACTGCGTTCTTTGATCTTGCTAATCCTCCGTAGAAGAATGCAACACCTGGAGTCATGAAAAGTACTAGAGAGCTTGCGGTCAGCATCCAAGCCATGTCACCTGTATCTACATAACAGTACATGTCTGGGACGCCGTCATCATCAGTGTCGTACCAACATTCGTTTGGGTTACCGGTATAGATACCAGCACCACCATCGGGATCACCGACTACATAGCCATCCATACCATCAGAGGTTTGTTGGGCATATGCTGTTGATAGAGCACCTGTTGCCGTCATAGCGACTGCGGCCATAAGTACTAGAGCATACTTATGGTTTCGAGATTTCATTGATCAAAACCGCTGGATGAATGTATTTAACAATTAAGATATAAAATTTATTTCTAGTGTAAATTATTATATTCTAGTATATTATGATACTAACATAAAATGAATAAATTATGTTACAAAATGAGGCAAAATAAGAGATGAAAACGGGGAAAACACGATTGGCTGTATTTGATACGTTCAAGACAAAGAGAGAACAGATTACAGGGGAGGCATCTAGGCAAAGAGCAATCATTCATCACCTGTCAAATTCAACGAATTCAGCATCAAAGACACGAACTGCTATCTCTCAAAGCATAGCAGAAAAAAACAATATTCTGTGGAAGAACATCTATTCAGGAATATTCAGAGATCTGGATGAAGTTTTGTTACCATTGGGGATAGTTGAAGAAGAAGGTAGACTTCCTCTCAAAAGAGGACCAAAAGCACTCCAACAAAACGGAATGCCATTTTATCATTTGACAAAAAAAGGAATGATTGTTTCATTGGCTATAGACAATCTTTCGGAGAGGAAAAAAATTCTCAAAGGGATAATTCATCAGGCGGACGATAATGAGAAACAGGCATTTGAGATTATGGAAAAACTAGTTAAGATTGCCCCACACTTTGCTTTCTCGGTTTTTGAGAGATACGTCAAGGCATATTGTGAGAATAAATTGGACGATCTGCTTCCATTTACAGTAGAAAATGTGAGTAAATCAACTGATGATTCAGCTCAAGTTCAAATGGAGTTACTAGAAGGATTTTCGAAACTTTCAAAGTTAGATCGGGATCAAACCATTGAAATTCTAAAGAAGATTGACTGAGATATTTAACAACATTTAAAATCAGTTCAGCGCGAGAAAAGCTAAATGGGCTCTGGAGGTTCTCAGAAAATTTTCGTTACTGTAAAATCGTATAGCAAGCGTGGGCAGTTATTAAAAAGATCGGATCTTCAGACTTTAGCCGAATCTCGAGATTTAGATGAATTAGTTACTAGAATTAAAAATACAAAATATCTTGATGCAATGAGTGCAATAGTCAAACCATATACAGCTGAAAAACTGGAAATGGCACTTAGAACAAAATTGGCAGATGAACAGTTTAAGATTGCAAAAGCTTCTGGAAACTCTAAGATTTTAGATGCGTTCTTTCAGAGGTTTATTATTTCAAATCTGAAGCTAATCTTAAAGGGAAAAATTCTTGGTAAGACGCAAGAAGAGATTTCAGCATACTTTAACATGCATGCTGAAGAGTTGACAAAGCAAAGAGATACTATCGTCAAAGCACTAGTTGCAAAGGACTTGGAAGAAGCAGTCTCATCACTTGGTTCATCTCCATTTCATGAAGAGATTGCAAAGGCAGTTGAGCTATACAATGAGACTAAAAACATTCAGGCGTTTGACATTTACTTTGACAAAATGCTTTACCAAAATGTCGTGAAAGCACTACGGAGTGAAAATGACCAAGATATATCTCACATTTATGGAATGGAAACTGACTTTTACAATGTAATGAGTATTGTTAGAGGAAAATTCTGGGAACTTGAAGATGACAGAATTGAGGATTTGGTTGTAAGTGCAAGCGTTAACATTCCAAATCAAGTTATGGAAAGAATGATGGCAGCAGAGAGTGTTAGAGATGCAATAGATGAATTATCAACTACAAGATACAAAGACTTGGTTCCAGAAACTGAAGATGAAGTTGAAGCAATTGCAGAATTTGAACATGCATTTGAGATGGCATACTACAAGGCAATTAATGGGGCATTCTCAAAGATGTTTAGTTTTGCAACAGTTGTTGGAATTTCAAAATTAATTGGTTATGAAGTAAGAAACATTGGAGCAATTGCATTTGCAGTTGAACAAAAAATTCCAGTTGAAACTACAATGTCAAAATTAATCATTAGAGAAGCTGAATAAGAGAATGTCAAATATAGTTATTTCAAAAACCAGACCAGGTAATATTCTGAGAGAACAAGCTACACCAAGTGTCAAGAGAGTTTTGGGTTCATACAAAGATGTAAAGGTTGACTTTCTAGCAGTTGGATTCTGGGTCAGTTCAATTTTGGCAGCTATTTTGACTGTTCCGTCGATTGTAGTCTTTGTATACTTTTTTGGCATATTAGACAACATTCTAGTAGGTGCAGTGTTAGCATTTGGTATTCATTTTGTCTTTTTTGCCTTATCAGATAAAATCGCAATCTTTTTGACAAATGTAATCGAGGATAAGAAAAAAGATAATGACGTACACGGATTCATGGCAAGTGACTTTTTTACATTTGAGACAGACGAAGAAAACTTCGTAATAATGAACAGTATTAACAAAGATGGAATGGAAAGAAAAGACGTTTACAGTTACATGCTTGGGCATCAGATATTTCATACAGCATTGAACAGATACTCAGAAACTACTCCTAAACTAATTAATTCTAGTGGATTCTAGCTGATTTATCATGATGGGAGACCGTGACTATAGAAAAGTCATAAAAAATTCAATTCAGTCAGTTGGAAGAGAACTAGACTACAAATTTGCTAAAGACGACATAACAAAAATTCACACAAGTGAAGTAACTGGATGTTTGAGAAGAGCATTTTATGATAGAACCGATGAGATAGAAGTAGACAGAACTAGCTTTTCAGACTTAGTTGGTGGGATGTTTAGAAAATTAGAATTTGGTGCTCAACCTACAGACTTTTCATTAGAAGACATTAGTTTGAAGGTTCAAGCAGATCTGATTGCTGATGATCTAGTTATGATTTTCAGATCAGTTGGAGAATTTCCAGAAGGTCCAATTGCAAAGGATTTGCTATACATCAATGCATGCCTATGGGGATACGATAAGATGGATGGTGTTTTGATTTACATAGATGGTAAAGGAGATGAGATATCATTTTCAGTTACAAAAAATAAGAAAATGTTTGAAGAGACTATCCGAAGAGTTCGTGTTTTGCAAAATTATCTAAATGAGAAAAAAACACCAACGTTAGAACCATCGTCTGAATGTACGAATTGTCAATATTTTGAAAGATGTTATACAAAGAAAAAGGCTGGTAAGACGATAAACTTTTTCGGTGCAGGTAACGACTTTTTGAATAGCATGAAAAGCTAAATAAAATTATAATTAAAAATAATAAAAAGAAAAGAAATTTCTTTTTTGGTTTTTAGTTTATTCGCCTGGTTCTTCTGGGTGGCCTTTGCCTCTAAGTGCAAATGTAACTACTGCTAATGCGATTGCTACGCCAATTGCTGAACCGAATGCGGCCATATCTGCTTCTGCCATGGTAAAAATCGTTTAGAAATAGAATATAACGTGTTGTATCATAATTTTTGAAAATTGTGATACGTTTACCTAGTAAATTCGAAATCGACTACGTTTTCCCCGCCTGCAGTCATTGAACTGAGGTTATAATATGCCTCACCTGTAACTCTCCATTTTGGATCGCCATTTTCAAGTGCACTCCACAATTCAGGGATATTTCCATTATTTTTGATGGTGAACTCATCTTTGATGATGGTTGGTCGATCACTTAGAATTGTGAAATAGTTTGATGCAGAAACTATTCCACCAGGAGCAGCTCTATCACCAATGGATTTTACTCCAATCTTCATTCCATCTTCATATACAGTATAACGAATCATCTCCAAAATTACACCTTTGTAATTTGGGTTTGTGACCTTAAACGAGATTTCAACAAATGCGATTCTTTCATCGACATTCAAAATCTCAACATCCTCAAGTCCAATGATTAATGGAATTAATGTAGGCATTCCACCAGAAGTCCCAATACGAACCTCTTCTGATGTATCATCAATAATTGACGTACCAGAATATGAAATCACTACAATTACCAGGGCTAATGCACCAATTACTCCAAGAACGGGGATTTTTGGGTTCAATAAGATTTTCCTATTTTTTCTTCATAAAAAGGAATCTAAAATATAGCACTAGTGCTGTATGAAATTATGCAGTATTTCCAGGCAGTTCAACAAGGTAAAAAACGAGCAAATGAAGCTCAGATGAAATTATTTGATATTGCTGGATTTGCTATGCTAACTCTAACTACAAAAAAGAAGGATGGAAAATTTATTCCTGTAGGAGAAGAGATCTATTCTGCAGCAATAAAAAAGCCAGAAGGATATGTAATAATTTTAGTTGATGCAGATGGATATACCAAAACACAGTCAAAGGATTTGGAAAAAGAAGAGGCTTCAGAAATTTATGCCAAAGTTAGAGAATCAGGAATTGAGGAATTTCCAGGAAAACAGATTGCAATTTGGACAGAGATGTTTGATACAATTCAGTCAGAATTATAATTAATTATTTTTTTGGTATAAGAATTTCAGTTCCAACTGTTCCACCCTTGATTGCTTTTTCAAGAGTTTTGATGTCAGATTTTATCACTCTAGTTTTGATCTTCGAGCGTTCAATGATTTTGAGTGCAACAATATCCATTAAATCATAGCCTCCAGCTACTGAATCCTCATGGATTAGAAGTTTTTTGAGATTTTTCATCTCAATTGTCTTGAAGAGTTTAGCCTTCGAGTTTTTGTTAGGATCAGAGTCATAAATTCCGGAGACGTCAGTTGCATTGAGAAATTGTGTGGCATTAGTCTTTTCAGCAATTAGAGCTGCAGTGCCGTTTGTTGATTGACCAGGATGAAGACCACCTGCCACAACAATCAGACCACTATCTACTGCATGCTTTGCCTCTCGCAGAGTGGTTGGAGGATGTGGGTATGCCTTGTCTTTTAGCGCATAGATGAGAAGTTTTGCGTTAAGTCTTGAGATTTCAATTCCAAGTTCATCTAATGTTGATTCGTCAGCGCCAGAAGAGCGGGCATGTGTAATATAATGACGTGCAATTTTTCCACCACCTGCCACTATAATTGGCTGGTATGTCTTGCTAATCTTTACTAGAAATCTAGCATAATCTTTGAGGAGTTTTACATTTTCCATTGCAAAGACCTTGCCTGAAAATTTGATAACAATTTTTTTCTTCATTTTTATAGTTCACCAAGAATTGATTTTGCAGCAATTTCAACTTTGTTTCTATTCTTTTGTTGAGTATATGCTCTAAGAATATTCATTTTTCCAGACATTGACGAAACAAGAGGAATTTCAGATATCGGAATATTCTTTGGAATTACTTTACTTCCTTCCTTTTTGATCAGGATTATAGAGCTTGATTCTTTCTTTGATGGAGCAAGAGGCATAGAATGGGTGGTGGAAGTATCTATGAAGATTTGACTTTCTGCTAATTTTGATTTTTTTGCAATGTCTTCTCGGAATTGCTTTAGTTTGTTTCTGCCAAACGACTTTTTACCAGAGATAGTTTTCTCAAATACGCATTTGAAGAGCTTTCTGTCCTGATAGTCAGTCGCAATTTTTTTGGCTGCCTTTAATTCTGAGGTGTCTTCTGGAAGCGATGTCAATTGTTGTAAGATAGTGTCATCTGTCTGCATTACATATTCTTCAGCATTCATTGTACTCAACCCTAAATGATCATCAGCCAAACTCATTGCCTCAAGCAACATTACCTCTCCTGCACGAACAGTCTTGTGGAAGTAGACTGCCTTGAACATCTGAAATCTCGAGATCATCATGGTCTCAAAATTTACCAAAGCCGAACTTTGCAGAGCCAGTTTATTTTTGTAAACTTCAAAGGAGTTTGTTATTCTATTATGGTCAATTTTTGCATGTTCTGCGCCTGTGAAATAACCATCTCTTAGGAGATAATCCATCATATCTGCAGACATTGCACCAGAGATTATCTCATTTTCAAATTGTTTGTTTCCCTCACCAACTGCCAGACGGTTTATTTTTTTCTTGTCAGTTGTTTTGGAGATGATATCGCCAATTTCAGATTTTAGAATTATTTGTTTTCCAATCTGCTCATGTGTTATGCGCTTTTTTTTCTGTAATACTTCTTCAAATAGATGTGAGAATGGTCCATGCCCGATATCGTGTAGTAAGGCTGCCAGTCTTATATCATCAGTATCTGCAGCAGGCATCTGTCCCTTTGATGAAAGTGAATTTGCTGCCATTCCAGCAATATGCATCACACCGAGCGAGTGCTCAAATCGCGTGTGCTGTGCTCCAGGATATGTTAGATGTGCACCAGACAATTGTTTGATTCGTCTCAATCTTTGAAAGACTGGAGTGTCAATAATTTTCTGTTCAGTATTGTTAAGACGAATGAAATCATGAATTGGGTCTGTAATCTCTAGAAATTTTTTTTTCATAGTCCCATCTTTTTTGCTACAATCTTCATTACATCTTTGTGAACCTCATCTTTTGATTGAGATGCATCAACTACTTTCCATCTCTTCTTTTTTGCCAATTTACGATACCCCTGAGAAATTTTGTTAGAAAATTGCTTGTTTTTTTCAAATTTATCACGATTTTGCTTTTTTCTTGCAAAGGACTCCTTTTGTAGTACATCTAAGACGATAACCAGATCAGATTTTGGCAATCCTTCATCTAGTTTTTCTAGCCAAGCAAGTTTGAGACCGTTTGTTATGCCATATACAAGATTTGACTCTCTATATCGATTCATTATGATTACAGAATTTTTCTCCTTAGCATCTTGTAGATCACTTGCCCTTTCCCATCGGTTTGCTGCCAGTAGGCAATGGATTACCTGTGCAGGATACTTGCGCTTTCCATGCAGGTATCTATCAATCTCCTTTCCAATGGGAGTTGTATAATCAGGAAATGAGAATAATTTGGTCTTTAATTTTGCCGAACGAAGTTTTCTTTGCAGCATTGCAGACTGGGTCTTCTTTCCAGCTTGATCTCCACCCTCAAATGTAATTATCAATATACAAAGGAATTTTCCTTTGATTAAAAATCTTGGGCAGCATTAAGAGAAGTTTTTTCTTCCAACCTTCAGTCTGTCAAGACGTGTGGTCTCTTCTTCATTTACTACGTATTCAACCTCATCTTTGATTTCTTTTGATTTTTTTGATTTAGAAGATGCCATTTTACTCATGCGTAATTTAGCACTAGTCTGATATTAACAGTGGCGATCGTTCTAGGAAATGAGAATTTTCGGTTATTTCTTCCTAAATAAAGCAGAAATTCCAATTATTACGCCTGAAGCGATCATTCCAAGTACTCCAACAGTCTCATTTGACTGGAATAGGAATGCTGAGCCCAAAAATACTGCTGCAGATAAGATGCTGCCAGATAGCATTGTATAGTTTCTTTTGCTAAATTGTTGTTGCATCATTTTTGTGTCATCCATGAATTTTTTTATTTCCGGTGCAATTGTGATAGTATCCTCAATGGTTTTTGCAAAACGTGAAAATGATCTTTTAATCTCTTCAATGTATGCATCTTTGATTAGTGATTCTTCTTCTAAGATTTGTCGTAAAACCTTGATGAACTTGAAATCAACTTTGTGTGTGTGGTAAATGCCTTCTATTATTGTGGACATTCGCAAGTATAGAGCTAAATGCTTTGGTAACTTGAATGGGAACTTGGACATTGTTCTATTTGCCAAGTTCATTAATTGTTCAACCTCCATCTCGTCGGGTTTCTTGCCATACATCGATTTTATAGATAGCTCAATTCCCTTTTCAATTACTTCACGATTATAGTCAGGTGCAAGCATTCCCAGCTCGTCCATTGCATTCACTGTACGAGGTGGATTTTTTTCTATTAATCCAAGGTATAGCCTAACTAGCTTGATTCTAGTCTCATCATTTAATCTACCAATCATTCCAAAGTCATACAAAATGAGAGTGCCATCGTCTTTTACCGAGATGTTTCCTGGGTGTGGGTCAGCATGAAATATGGAATGCTTGAGAAGCATTGTAAAGAAAACCTTGTGAACATCAATGACTAGTTTTTGTCTGTCTATTCCCTTTTCATCTAATGATTGTATGTCTGTGACCTTGATTCCTGGAATGTACTCCATTGTTATGATATTTTTTGTAGAATAATCATCATGGACTTCAGGGATGACCACATTGCCATATGGCTCCATGTTTTTCTTTATGGTTTTTAGATTGTCTGACTCTTTTGTATAGTCCAACTCCTCATTCATTGACTCTACAAACTGTTTCATTATAGGAATGATTGAGAATCTCAAATTTGGGTCTACAAACTTCATTGCAAATGGTATGATCTTCATCAAAACCTTAAGATCCTTTTCTACAACCTTTTCAATTCCCGGGCGCTTTACCTTAACGATAACCTGCTGGCCGTTCCTAGTTGCAAGATATACCTGACCTAGTGAGGCACCAGACAGTGCGGTAGTATCTAGTGAATCAAATTTTTCATCAATTTTACCAATGTCTCGTTCTATGACAGGTTTTACCTTATCAAAGGATTCAGCTGGAACCTCATCTTGTAGTTTTGATAATTCTTTGAGGTATGGTTCGGGTAGAATATCAGCCCGTGATGATAGCCATTGTCCAAATTTTATGTATACAGGACCTAGTGAGATGCATGTGTTTAGAATTCGTCTTGCATGACGCTTGAATCGCTCTTCATCTACATTTTTTTTATCATCAGATATCCAAAGGACGCGATCTTTTCTTAGTGCTAGGATAGATGGCAGTAATTTGATGAAAACGTAGATAGTTCTTCCTAAAACCATTGTAAATTACTCCTTTAGTTCCTGTTGTTTTTTGATTGCTGCCTGTAGATCTAAATTTAATTTTTTAAGTTGAATTCTGTTTTCTCTTATCTCAGATGCGATAAAATCAATTGTCTTTTGAATTGTCTTTTTTTCATCCATTTTATTAGTCCATTTTTTCCTTTATTTTTTTAGATATTTTGTAAGATGCATATCCTGTTGCTAGTGATGCTGCCAATCCACCAATTACTGCTTGCTGTTTTCTATATGGAGAATTTTTTTTCATTTTGTAAATATAAGTTCCAATTGCTGCGCCACCAAGTGCAGCCCCTGCCAATCCAATGAGTACTTCTTGTGCATCATGGATTAGATGTCCCATTGGGTCTTCTCTTGGGTCCACCTTATCTAGATGGACGGTAAGTTTGTCTTTGTATTCTCGAATGTGTAAATTTCCTTTTCTGTATTGTTTAATGGCGCCTTTCTTATCTCCAAGTTTTGTTTCTTCTGCACCTAATAGTGCAACTCGTTTCAAGTCTAAAGGAATGTCAATTTCTTGTGTCATAGTGATCGTTTCTATAGTATGATCAATATAATAATTTGACCTGAAATCGGTCATTCTAGGCGTGAATCTTGACCGTTTTTTGCAAGTGCAATCTCATCTTCTTGATTTAATTTATTGTAACGTTTTCTACGTTCTTTTGTGGATTTAATCTCATAACCGTAATCATTCACTTTCCAAACTACTCCTGGTAGTTCATCAGATGTTTTTTCTATTGCTTTTAGAATTGCTAATTTTTCTGATGTTTTTGTAGAGTTTTGATATAACTTCCAAGATTCTTTTAAGATGGTTTGTTTAGTCTCCATCTTTTGTATCTGCTCTTCTTGAATGTGTCCCCACGAATAGACCTCTAGTGCGCTTTGAATTTCTAAAATTTCGCTTTTGTATCTACGAAATGTTCTTTCACTAATTTTGACATTGTTTTTTTCTAGATAATCTAATGATTCGTCAGTTGTTAGTCTTTTAATCATGCAGTTTTTTATCAGAGTTTGTGTGTGTTCTGGAATTTCTACCATAATTGAACATTAAACTGATCAGCTAAAAAGTTCTTTGAGGAGATAGTATTACTTGAGTATTATTCTAGTATTATACGTGAATCTCTCCAGACATTAGTTTTGGGAGGAGTGCGTCACGAGTTTTTGTTAAACTAGAAATTGCTTCTCCATTTTCTTTAATTTTTAGAAAAATATTTTTTGAGATAACTGAAAAGTTTTGTATTATATCTAAAGATGGTTTTACTATTTTATAGTCATCAAAACAGCTTTCTTGAACTCTTTGTCTTCCTGATGTTCCAGTCATATTTGCAATTGCATGCAAACGTAATTCATCAGTTCTACATAAACAATATCCGTACTCTGGAGGAAATGGAGCTTTTGGTCTAAGTACAATGAATTCTGTTGATCCCCATCCGATTTCATCTTCTTGAAGAAAGTCTACAAATGCTGTTTTTCCATTTTCTAAACTTGGGGTTATACGTGCAAGTAATGTATCTCCATTTTCAAATTTTGTACCAGATGTAAAATTTCTATAATAAAAATTAGAGATACGTGAAGAATGGACTGGAATGTTTGTCATTGACAAAAATGGTGAAAATAAGTTTTTTTCTAACTTTCTTTTGGGATTAACTTCAATTATTTCAGTCATTTTTTCTACGCTCCATCCTTTTGGAATCTTACCCAACTCTGAATCCTCAAACTCTGTTACTCCATCAAAATCAACAAACCGTGACTGAAAAATTGCCTGTGCAGTTTGTTCTAGAATACGATTTTGGTTTTGAAGGTTTGAGATTTTAGTATCTAAATGAGAAAGAATTTTTGATATTGATTCTATTTCGTTAGGGTCTTTTGGTTTTAAAATTAAAAGTTCACGTATATTTTTAAGACTAATTGTCTTTTGTCCTCCAGATCCAACAAGTAATTCGTCAATCTGTCCTTGTATCAATTTTGAATTTAATGCATAATAGAGGAATCTAGGTGTAATCAAAGGATGAATAACTAGTGTGTTTTGTCCTAAACAGAAGGGTTGTTCAGTTTCTACAAAGCTATTTGGAAAATAAGTTCCAACTCTACTCATCACAATATCGTTTCTTCCAGGTTTATGATTTTTTGTGAATTTTTCATAAACATCTTCAGAAACATAAAAAGTATTTTCAATATTCAGATTTCCGGGTTTAATATCCGTAGATCTAACCATAGAGATTCCTTTTGATGAATACTTTGGTGTAACGTGTAAAGAATCAGTGATTTGTGAAATTTGTTGAAGTTCTACAAGTACCCAATTTTTTGGGATGTTTTGTGTTTGTGTTTTTATGAATAGAGTTTTAGATTTCAAATCCAACCTCTCTATAATTCGTCTCTGTCTGCTGCATTATCACAGGGATTACCTTTTCAATCTCATCTACAGGAAAGTTTTCTTTTAACAAAATCTTTCTTACGCTCATTTTAATCTCGGCTTTCACATGATCTTGGTTTAGCCAATCAATCTTCAGGTTCTTTTTTAGATAGTCAACAACATCAATTGCAATTTTTCGTGCAATTGCATCATTTTCTAAATATTCTCTTCCTGCCATAATAATATCATAAAACGCAATCTCCTCATCAGTCATTTTCAGTTCCTTGGTTCGTTTTGTCTCGCCAGTTACATCTGATGCGACCTTTTCTAGTTCTGGATATAGAGTATCAAAGGATTCAAACTTGCCGTGATATTTTGAAAGCGTCTTTTCAATTCTTTCTTGGAAGGACTTTTGTTTTGTGAGATTTCCTTTTAGACGTGCCTTTATGGCATCATCAAGCAACTTGTATGCCAACTCCATCTTTAGATTTTTTTGAGAAATTTGCTTTATCTTTTCCATGTATTCTTTATTGAGATCAATTTTTTCATCATCATACTTGATATCATACAGGCGAATTTTCTCATCTGCATCAATTCCCTCCTCTACTAAATCCCTAATGGCATCCTCTTTTTCAGGCGGCGTATACAGTATTCCTGCTATAGATTTTGACATTATTCTGCGCATTAACTGGAAGAATCGTAAATCATCTTCAACTTCTTGACATGCAGGATCTGGTGTACATACAGCATATGCCTTTGTCAACTCTGCAACATTTTCTATGAATCTTTTTCTAACATCTAGGTCATCAATTATTTCCTCAATTGCATCATCAAGGTATGAACCCTGTCTTCTTTGCATGTATGGTTTGTCTGAACCAATATCACCAGAAAAGAAATTACATAATTCTAGATGCTTGTTTTTCATGTACTGTATAATTTCATCAGTTGGAATCATCGCACCTTTTACATCTGAATCGTTGTATGAGCGGAACGCCGACTTCAAATCATCAGTTATTCCAATATAATCAATGATCATTCCATTTGGTTTGTCTTTATGTACACGATTCACACGAGAAATGGCTTGAATTAGATTATGGTCTCGAAGCGGCTTGTCAACATACATTGTATTGATAACAGGAGCATCAAATCCTGTCAGATACATATCACAGACTATCAGTAACTGTAAATCATTACTTTCATCCTTGAACTGTCTTACCAACTCTTCCATCTCTTGTTTTGTTTTGTAATGTTTGGATACTACTTCCTCACGACTCTTTTTTTCCTCAGATGCATCATCAGAGATGACACCTCCAGAAATGATACATGTACACTTTGGTGCACCAGGAATCTTTGAGATTAACTCTGCATATCTGGCTGCTGCCAGTTTTGTTGATGCTGCAAGCATTGCCTTTCCTTTGAGTACCTTTTGTTTTTCTGTAAAATGATGAACCAAATCTTTTGAAATTAATTCTAGTCTGTCTGGGTCTTCAAGTAGTGATTTAAGCTCAGAGTGTTTTTTTGATAAACTCTCAATTACATCTGGATCTAACTCTTCAGTAATTTTATCAAAATCTGCTCCAATCATTTTATTTCGTAAATGTAATTGGACTTGCCTGCTTTGGCAGGTGATCTCAACTGTAGCCCTATCTCGGACAGCATCAGAAATTCTGTATGCCGATAATACCTCTCCAAATACATGCGTAGTTGACTTGTCCTCTTTTTCAATAGGCGTGCCTGTAAAGCCGATTTTTAGGGCATTTGGAAGCGCTCTTTGTAAATTTTGAGCCATCGTTTTGTATTGAGAGCGATGTGCCTCATCTGCTATTATGATGATGTTTCGTCTGTCTGAAATTAACGGATACTTTGCCATTCCGTCTTTTTCGTCTTGTGTAGTTTGGAACTTTTGAATTGTTGTGAAAATTATTTTTCCTGCTGGTACTGCTAACTTTTCTCTTAGATCAACTATTGAATCAGCTTCTAATATTGCAGTCTTTGGTTTTGGATATGGAAATCCTGCAACCTCAAAGAAGTTACCTAGCTGTTCATCTAAATCCTTTCTGTCTGTTAGGATGACAAAGGTTGGGTTTTCAAATTCTTTTCTTTGGGATACGATGTTTGTGTAAAGAATCATTGTTAGTGACTTGCCACTTCCTGTGGTATGCCAAATGACACCAATTTTGTTATCATCTTTTTGTGGATAAACTTCAAGTGTTCGTTTTACTGCTGCCTTTACTCCCAGGTATTGGTGCTGCTGTGCAATTTTTTTAATTGTTTTATTTCCATCTGATTCGTATTCTGTGAAATTTTGAATTATATCTAAAAGTGATTCCTTGTTTAACATTAGACGTTGCATCATGTCTAATCTGTTTGAAACGGTCTTGTCAGGATCATCTGGATCATTCCAGTCTGCAAACCTTTCAAATGGTGCAGTCATTGTTCCATATCTTGCGTATGTCTTGTCGCTAATTACTAGAAACGAAACATAATTGAATAAACGTGGAATGTATCTCTGATAGTTTGTAATTCCAACTTGTTTGTATGCTTGAACTATATCTGCAGATTGATTTGTTGGATCTTTATACTCTAATAGTACAAGAGGCAGTCCGTTTACGTATAGGAGATGGTCTGGTTTTTTTTCTTTGTGTTGTTCAATGATTAACTGTCGTACAGCCAAAAAGTCGTTGTTGTCTGGTTTTTCAAAGTCTATTAGTTTTACAGCATAGTATTTTGTCTGACCATCTGTTTGGAATGGCACCTTTACACCTGCAAGTAACATTTGATGAAACTCTCGGTTGTTTTCTATTGTAGTTGGGTTTGTGAGTGATTTTATCTGGTTTAGCGCTGTTGTGTAGACAATTTCAGGTAAATCTGGGTTTAATTGGTGAATTTTCGTGCCTAATCTGTCCAATAAGAGGACGTCATTGTAGTTTTGTCGCTCCTCGTTGAGGTCCTTTCCTACTAGTGTTTCATAGCCCAATTCTGCAAATGTTTGATGAGCCGGAATCTCTACAAGTTCAATTTCGTTTAATTCTGATGGAGTCATACGCGAATCTCTCCTGACATTAGTTTTGGAAGGAGCGTATCACGAGTTTTTATTAATATTGAAATTGATTTTTCATTTTTAATAATATTTGAATGAATTTCAAATGAGAGTTTTTCAAAATTATTCAATATATCTTGATTAGGTTTTATGATAAAGTGATTTTCTGAAAAACCTGTGTGATCAAATCCCCAAACACCTGTTCCAGTGTGATAAGCATTTGCAATTATTTTTTGTTGATACAGAAAAAGTGAATAGAGATAAAATTTAGAATTTGGGACTTTAGAGTCAATTCTTGTAATATGATGTGAATACACTGCTAATTCTTTGGTATAGTCATGTGAAAATTGTACAAGAGCTGGAGTAGCCAATAATCTGGCATCTTTAGTTTGTTCTGTATTTGCTATGATTAGATCCAATTCTTTAACAAAATGTCTCTCTTTCAGTCTATCACTTTCTAACCAAGTTACTCTTTTCTTAAATCCTCCTCCTTCTTTGATACTGTTGAGAGTAACAAATTCAAATCCTTGAGAAGTATTGAATTTTTCAATACCTTTGTATGAAAAACCTTTCACACATTCTCCAAATTCATTGAACAAGACAGCTTTCCATTCTTTTGGTATCTTACCTAATTCAGAATCCTCAAACTCTGTTACTCCATCAAAATTAACAAACCATGACTTGAAGATTGCCTGTGCAGTTTGCTCTAGGATATGATTTTGGTTTTGAAGGTTTTGTATTTTTGTATCTAAATCAGAAAGAGTTTTTCCAATTTGTTCTTGTTCAGGTAGTGAAAAATAAGGTATAGGAATATTATTAAGATTATTTTGATTAATCTTTAGTTGTACTGTTCCCGTAGTAAATCCTTCTACATTAACAGAACGTAATGCATAAAATAAAAATCTGGGCAATATTTTTTCATTCGTCTTTAGTACATGAACATGATTATTTGCCCAAAATTTTCCATCTACATATTGGACGAAAGGAGTCCCATCATCATGACTTACTGATCCATCCTCACCCAGTAGTACAAATATTCCATCAAAAATATAATCATCAACAAAATCGATTATTGTTGTAGCTCCATAATATGGAAAATTTCCTTTTCTTTTTGTTCGCTCCATAGTAGATAATGGAATTCTTTTTGAATCATAGTTTGATACTAATTCACCTAGAGGAATTGTTTCAATCTCTGTTTCTTGAACTTGTTTAGATTTCAAATCCAATTTCCTTCAAGTTTTTGCGAATTTCCTTGTCTAGTTTGGCTGATTCCTCTGTCAATCTAGCATATTCTTGCGTTAATCGCTTCATCTTGTCTTCAAATGGCTCTCCGTCATCTTCAATCTCTTCGGCACCAACATATCTGCCCGGAGTCAAGACATAGTTGTTTTTTGCAATATCTTCTATTTTTGATACCTGACAGTATCCTGGAATATCCTCATACTTTGGATATCCCTTTTCTCCAATAAATGAGCGATAAGTGCCAGCAATTTTTTGAATCTGCTCTTCAGACAGTTCGTTGTGTGCTCTGTCTACCTGGATGAAAATTTTACGTGCATCAATGAATAGTGTTTCTCCTTTTCTTTTTCGTGATTTTCCATCGTCTTTATTTTTTGTTACAAACCAAAGACATGCAGGAATTGTTACTGTATAGAAAAGATTTGTTGGAAGTGCAACCATGCAATCAATCAAGTCATCTTCAATGATTTTTTGTCGTATGGCACCTTCCTTACCACTACCACTCATTGAGCCGTTTGCTAA
>CABXKZ010000006.1 GCA_902512865.1 uncultured marine group I thaumarchaeote
TTGGCAAGAGGAAACTCGAAAGGGAGTTAAACAATATAATAACATCGCATACACTGCAACTGGACAAGCTCTCTTAAACTTACAAATATTAGTTCAAAACATTGGTGGATCAAATGAAACTCTAATGTGTACTAGTCCATCTATTTGTAATTATTCTGTATGGGATGGAGGACATAAATGGGTAAATTCTGGTTCTGACTTTACATCTGGTAATGTCGTTCTAAAACCAGGACAAGCAAAATTTGTCAATGTCTTATGGGGACCTGCAATAGGTTATGGTAGTTATGAAAACTTTGAATATGATTCAAACAAGGATTATTATTTACGAATAGCAGAACCATTTGGCAAGCTTGATCTTCCATTGAATCTTGTTGTTGTTCCATAATCTCTATTTTTTTGCCAATAAATTATGTTACAAATGCACAGATTGAGTCGAGATATTTCTCTGAAGATTTATGCGTTTGATGGTCAAATTTGGAGATAAAATTATGCAAAAAATTGTGTTTATAGCATTTTTTTGTCTACTAATGATTCCCGCCTCTGCATTTGGACACAAGCTAATTTCTACTGATGGAACTAACATTGATTATGACTCTGCTTTGGAAATTCCCAATCCTGTAATATCCTGGGCCATGTATGAAGAACTACAAGACGAACCATTGTTTTACAAATTTGAGGCAAAAAAAGGCGATAGATTATACAGCAGCATTGTCATTCCGAAACTTGAACCTCTAGAAGATTTTACACCATCACTTGTGTTGATAGGTCCTGCAACATTTCTAGAACTTGTTGATGAGATTCGTGTATTGGATACAGAAAAGAATTTTGATTATCATCTACCTGAAGGATATGATGCCTATGTGTTTGATTATGATGGACCTATCCCCTCAAAAGAGTTCTATGAACCATTTGGGCAAATCACTTACTGGGAACGTCAAGAAATTGATCTAGAGATAGAAGCTCCTGGCACATATTATATGGCAGTTTTTGATAAGAATGGTTCCAGTGGAAAACTTGCAGTCGCTATTGGATATATAGAAGATTTTTCTGGAAATGATTTTGTTACAGTACTTCCAAATGCATGGCTTGAATCACGATATTTCTCTGAAGATTTCTTTCCTTTGTTCATATTTGTGGGAATAATATCGGGAATTTTTACATTAATTGGATTTGTAATATACAAAAAAATTAAACAATAATGGATATTATCTAGAAAAAACTTTAGAGATTAGTGGATAACAAATTTCAAAAAATGTTGGAACAAGCATCTGATCTTGCTGAAGATCAGGAATACGAAGAAGCACTCATCCTTTACGATAAAATTCTAAAATCTGATTCGAAAAATATTCCTGCGCTTTTGGACAAGGCTACTACTCTGCAAAGAATTGGAAAAAACTCCCAATCTTTCCAACTTTACGAATCTGTTTTAAACGAGGATCCAAAAAACTTGGATGCACTAATTGGAAAAGGAACCTTATTTCATGCAAAATCAAAATTTTCTGACGCTATCAAGTGTTACGACTCTGCTCTAAAAATCAAGCCTCGTTTTGCAATGGCACTTGCATACAAAGGAATGTCATTAGGGGAGATAGGTGAGATTAATGATGCTTTATCTTGCTTCAAAAAGGCACTTGTCATAGACAAAGATTATGATTTGGCAAATATGGGAAAGCAAAAGACACTTGAGATGCTAAAATCTAAAAAATAGAAACATCTCCAGGAGATGGTCCTTTTTTCTCCTGTTCTTCGTGGCTTTCAAAAAAATCTCGGTGTTTTTCTTTTTGGTGATAACGAAGACTCTCATAGTCATTAAATGTGTCATGACACAAAAAACACTTTGGTTTGTCCTCATCAACTAACGGTAACACCATACTATGACTTGGGTTCTAATGTTTTATATTTTGTTCAATTATCAAATGAATTGTGTTAGAAGAACTAGTTGGAAATTCCACTGCAATTGAACATGCCATTAATGGAGAAGAATTAACATTTGATGATGGCATAGAAATACTAAACGATGATAATCTGCATGTCATTGGAGCCGCAGCCGATATTATAAGAAAAAAGCTTGTTGGAGATACTGTCTCTTTCGCTGCATCTTATTACATGAATTACACAAATCTATGTGCTGCAAGCTGTCAGATGTGTGCATTTTACCGTAAAGGAGGAGAAGATGATGCTTATACCCTTACTCCTGATCAAATAGAAAAACGGGTGGCGGCAGCAAAAGATCTTGGTGCTACTGAAGTACACATAGTTGGAGGTTTCCATCCTGATTTGCAATTAGATTACTATGAACAGATGATGTCTGCAATAAAGAGCAAACATCCTGATATGACTATCAAGGCATTTACTGCAGCGGAAATTTTCTTTCTCTCAAAATTAACAAAAAATTCCGTAACTGAAATTTTATCTAGATTAAAAGATGCAGGATTAGACTCGATGCCTGGTGGAGGTGCAGAACTTTTTCATCCTGACATTCGTCAAAAAATTATTAGAGGTAAATGTACTGGACAAGAATGGCTTGATACAATTGAGATTGCGCACAACCTTGGAATTAAAAGCAATGTTACAATGCTTTATGGTCATATAGAAAAACCAGAACACATTGTTGATCATCTAATAAAAATTAGAGAATTACAAAAAAAGACTGGTGGTTTTATCACTATGATTCCTCTAAAATTTAGTCTTGATAATACTGAACTTGAAAAAGAGCATCAAGTCACACACGAGTCTTCTTCCATTTATGACCTGAAAATTATCGCCTTGTCAAGACTAATGCTTGCCAAAACACTCAACAACATTTCTGTTTATTGGGTTGCATACGGAACAAAACTTGCTCAAGTTGCATTATCTCATGGAGGAAATGATTTAGTAGGTACTGCATTCTCTGAGGAAATTTATCGTGCTGCTGGCAAGCCAACAAACTCGTCTCTTTTTGAACTAGCAAATCTAGCAAAAGAGATTGGGCGTACACCTATTCAGAGAAATACATTCTTTGAGACACTTCAAACATTTACTTAGTTGCAGGCTTTTTCTCTGTTTTCTTTGCACCGCCTTTTCTTTTTCTACGTGCTCCAAAACTAATCAACACTAAAAGAAATCCAATTCCAACTAGGATGCCTGATAATGTTGTAAAATCTTCATTTTCTCTTTCCTGAATTAAAAATTCTTCAATCTCATCATCTGTCATTCCTTCTCTACCAATTGGTGTCATGTCTGTTAGGAGTGCAGAAAGTGCTATCCCAACAATAATCATTGCCATGCCTCCAGCAAAAATTTTCTTGTCTACTAACATAACATCATTTAGGAAATGTATATTTAATATACAATTCTGAAAACCTCTACATATGTCACAAATTCCACATTTCTCAAGTAAGGCATTTTTAGCTCCAATGGCAGGAGTTAGTGATCCTGCATTACGCATTATGTGTAAAAAAATGGGTGCAGGACTTGTTGTAACTGAACTAACCAGTGTAAATGCAATTGTTGCAAAACACGAACAGTTAGAATCTCAATCAAAAAATATTACTGAATTTATAGAATTTTCTGAAAAAGAGCGACCGCTCTCTGTTCAATTGTTTGGTTCTAACATAATTGCATTAGAAAAAGCTGCAAAAATTGTAGAGCCTCATTTTGATATGATTGATTACAATATGGGATGTCCTGCACCTCACATTACCAAACAGATGGCTGGTGGTGCCTTACTACAAAACTCTGACCTTACAAGAGAAATATTTCGCACACTTGTAAACACAGTCAAAAAACCAATATCGCTAAAAATGCGAATGGGTGTAACTGAAGAAAACAAATCACTTTTCTTAGAAATCTCAAAGATTGCTGAACAAGAAGGAATTCAAATGATTACACTTCATCCTAGAACTGTGTCGCAGGGATACTCTGGACATTCAGATTGGGATATGATTAAAAAATTAAAACAAAACGTGTCGGTGCCTGTAGTTGGAAACGGCGACATCACATCTCCTGAAATTGCAAAAAAAGTTCTTGATTACACTGGCTGTGATTATATAATGATAGGAAGAGGCGCAATGGGCAATCCTTTCATATTTGAACAAATTAACGACTATCTTGAATGTGGGACATACAAACATTATTCACTCACAGACAAACTAGAGGCATTTGTCACATATCTTGAATTGACATCTCAGTACAACATTAGATTTGCAAACATAAAACAACAAGCAATTCGATTTACAAAGGGAACTGTAGGTGGCGCTCAACTACGAAATAGGCTTAGCACTACAAAAAATATTGATGATCTAAAAGAACTGCTTATCCAAAAAGTGGCTGCTTAATTACTTGTATAAATCAAATTCTGGGCTTCTTTGTTGACTCTTAACTTCTGACATTACTGCCTTTACCACTTCGTTGTGATTGTAAGTCAAATGTCTGAGGAACTTTGCTGATACGTCTGCTCTTATATTATCGTCAGCAAAGAGCATCTCTTCAGATGATAATTCAGTCATCATCTCTTTGCATTCTATACAAGGGTCAAAATTCAAGAAAAGCTTCATGGATAATTTTCTTCCTTGTATAATAAATACTAGATGTTGATTTTACAGGCTCAGAATTCTTCGTCATCAATGAAAAGTCCCGAGTAATCATATACTGAATCATTATTTTGAGTTGTTTTCATAATTGGTGTACGTATGTTTTGAATATAAGCACCATGAACAATTTATCTTTGTTCTATTTCTTACAATGGTTTTGAAATCTTTAGATCAAAATCTGGAACTAGGCCCTTTTGTTTTGCCATCTCAAACATCAGTTTAACTGCCTTTTCTCCTTGCTCACCCATGTCGACTGTCACTTTGTTGACATACATGAGAACAAATTTCTCAATCAACTCTCTTGATTTTCCTCTACTGTATTGCATAGCGTAATCAAGTGCATCTTTAACGTTGTTTCTTGCAAATTTTATTGAATCTTGTAAATACAAATCAAATTTATGAATTACTTCATCGCCTAATGTCTCATTCATCACATTGACTCCTAATGGGACTGGTAATCCTCCTGACTCTTTATCCCACCATTCTCCAACATCCAGAATCTTCTGTATTCCTTCCTGTTCAAATGATAATTGTGTTTCATGAATTACCAATCCAACATCTACCTTGCCGTTTTTTACAGCCTCTGGAATGTCGCTAAAATTCATCACAACGTAATCAAACTTTCCAATCATTAATTGTAAGAGCAAAAATGCAGATGTCATCTCTCCTGGAATTGCAATCTTTGATTTTTTTATCTCATCGATTGTCATAGGCTTTGTTGCAGTAACAATCGGACCATACCCAATTCCAAAACTTCCGCCGCTTCTTAGCATTACATAATTTGGAATGTATGCACAAGCATGTACTGAAACTGCAGTGACATCTAACTCTGGATTCTTTGCCTTTTTATTCAATTTTTCAATATCTTCTATAACATGTGTAACCGAGAAATCATCTGATTTCACTTTATCTGTGAACATTGCATAGAACATGAATGCGTCGTCTGAATCAGGTGTGTGACCTACAGAAATATCCACAATTCTGACGCATATTTCTCGTAATAATAATCAAAGTTTTCGACATATATTAATACAAAATTGTAATTATACAATCAATCATGATTTGCTCCAGCTGTGAAAACCACAAACACTTTGAGTGTATTGATTGCCAAAATAATCATACCACTGAACTCTGTAATTGTGATTGCCATTTGACTGCACACGAGCATGACGATTAACATATTAGTTCTAAAAATAATTTTTTTCCATGGACGATGATCCACATTCAGATAAAGAAATTTTAGAAATCTTAAAGATGAAAAAGGTAGCTGTAATTGGAATGTCAAAAAATCCAGACAAGGCTGCACACTATGTACCAAAATATTTGCATGAAAATGGATATGATGTTACTCCTGTCAATCCTAATTCTGATATTATATTGAAAAAACAATGCTATGATGAGATTACCGATGTACCTGATGAGATTGATATTATAGATGTGTTTAGACCATCAGATCAGGTGTTATCAATTATCAAAGGAGCAATAAAGAAAAAACCCAAAGTTATTTGGCTTCAGGAAGGAATACACAATGAAGAAGCAGAAAAATTAGCACATGATGCCGGCATTGATGTAGTTTTTAACAGATGTATGCTGGCAGAACATCGACGGTTAACATAATGTCCGAAAACTCGTTTCAAACATTTTATGAAGAGCTAAAACTTTTAGTAGAAAAATTTGAGAACAAACAGACTCAGATAAAGATGGAATCTGATCTTGATTTTGATTCTATCAAAATTTTTGGAGAAAAGATGGACTCTCTTACAAGAGCAAAACTTGGAATGGAGGATGCAGCAGAGCTAGCATATACGACCGCAGAACATCACCCATACTGGGGTGTATTATACAACTGCACTGAAATTACAAAAACGATTCTTGAAAAATGGCATGATGAAATCACTTCAGAACAATTAGACGAAATTAAATGGAATCTAAAAGAGATTCAAAATGCAATTTCGAACATAGAAAATAAAATCAAAAAATAATCAGATAAATACAATAAACTGGAAACTAATTCATGGTAATCAGGATTGGAATTATAGGTAAAACAAACACTGGCAAAACCACATTTTTCAATTCTGCCACATTAGCCTCAACTGAAATTTCTACATACCCATTTACTACAAAAAAACCACAAACTGGAATCGGTCAAGCAATCACATTATGTGTTCACATGGAGTTTAACGTACAAGACCATCCAAATAATTCAAAATGTGTTGATGGGTGGCGTTACATTCCAATTGAACTAATTGATTTACCTGGATTAATCAAAGATGCATGGAAAGGTAAGGGATTAGGAAACCAATTTCTATCCATTGCCGCACAATCTGATGCTCTATTGCATGTGGTTGATTGTTCTGGAAGTATTGACTCAACAGGAAAAATATCCGAACCAGGGTCTGGTGATCCTGTCTCAGATTTTGCAGACATTGAAGAAGAGTTGGTAATGTGGTATCAAAAAATTCTTGAAGGAAACCGTGATAAATTATCTAAAAACATTCGTGACGGTGCAGAACAAGTTGATGCGTTGACAGAATTATACCAAGGAATTGGTGTCAAAAAACCGCATGTGATTCAGGCACTAAAAACTACTAATTTGGAGGACATTAAATTTGATGATTTTGAGATGGGTCAAACTAAAGAATTTGCAAAAATTTTACGTAAAATCTCAAAACCTACTTTGATAGTTGCAAACAAGATTGACGTCCCCGGTGCTGATAAAAACTTTAATCGTCTTCGTGAAAGGTATAACGAAGTCATCACTGTTCCTGCTAGTGCAGATAGCGAATTGACTTTGAGACGTGCCGAACAACAGGATTTAATCAAATATTCGCCTGGCTCTGAACAGTTTGATATTGTAAAACCTGAGGACCTAAATGACAAACAAACTAACGCACTAAACTTCATCAAACAAGACATCATGGGAGAATACATGCGAACCGGTGTTCAATTTGCAATCAATGTCACAGTATTCAAATTACTGAAAATGAACGCGGTATATCCTGTGGCTGATGAAAATAAACTGTCTGACAAAAAAGGAAACATACTCCCTGATCTAATATTGCTCAAAAATGGAGCTACCGTAAAGGACTTGGCAAATGAAATTCATACAGGATTATCAAAAGGATTGCTGCATGCAAAAGATTTGAGATACAATCTACGTTTACCGACTCATTATCAATTGCGAGATAGGGATGTCATATCTCTTGTAAGCGCAACAAAGAAAGCCTCTGGATAAAACCAGTGATTATTCATGGAGTCTGTAAATTTTGTAATTTTAGGTGATCAATCCATAGCAACTGATTTTGGAAAAAAAGGAACCTCTACTGATTTAACATTATTTGACAGAAAAGAAGCCGAGAAAATTTACACCTTTGTTACACCTAATGGGTTTCCTGAAAAAATTCAGCCTCTATTTCAGGCAATTGCATTAGCAGAATATGTCATATTACATGTAAGTGCACTTGACAAGTTTACCGGAGAGCAAATTCTTGCACTGGATGCACTTGGAAAAAAAGAGGGAATTTTATCTCATTCATATGATGTTGATGAATCCAGATTAGATTTAATGATTAAAGGAACGGTGATTGAGGGGTACAAAAAAGTTGAACAAGACAAGATAAAAGAAGAATTAGCAAATTTTGCCACTGCAAAAAAAGATGGAAACACCAGTATCGTAATTGATCATACCTTTGATGTCAAAGGAGTGGGAACCGTAGCGCTAGGAAAGATTCTATCTGGAAAGATAACACAATATGATAAGATTCAACATTATCCTTCTGAAATTGAGGCAATGGTAAAATCAATTCAGATGCATGACGACGACGTAAAAGAGTCAATTTCTCCTGCTAGAGTTGGTCTATCTCTGAAAAACATCAAACATGATGAGATTACTCGTGGTGATATATTATCAAATGATACTTCAATCAAAACTGCAACTGAAATTACTATTGACTTTAAACAAAATCAATTCTTCAAGGCAACCTTGGCAGAAAATCAGATGTGTTTAGTAAGTGTAGGACTTCAGATAAAGGCTGCAAAGTTTGCATCTGTGTCTCCTATGAAACTGACATTTGAAAAGCCAGTTATTGTAATGCCTGGGGATGTCTGTGTATTACTAAAACCTGAATCAAATACCATCCGAATAATTGGAAGTGGTACTCCACAATGAAACCTGCAAGGGCATGTCCAATATGTCCTGAATGTGGTTCTAAAAAATTTGAAAGATTAGATGGTGACGGAGTAAAGGTTCAATGTACAAGTTGCAAAAAAATTATCACAATCTGAAATCTACTTTAATAAAAAATTATGATATGAGCATCTGATAATTCTTTACCTATTATGGACCCTATCAAAATTGATACGTAAATCATTCCCCATAATGTGGGTTCTATATTGACTGGTCTTTTAGCATCGGTAAATCGACTCATATCTTAACATTCTTTACAATCTTTATTTACACACACTGGATTATGATCTCCATCTCTTGTTGGTTTTTTTGTATTTCTTCTTCTTGAAGTTCTTGTCATGTCTTGTGTTAGAATTTCCTAAAATCCCCTTCTAGTAATCCCGGTCCTATGTGTATTCTGTCTATATGTGTAGAAAGATCACTTGTTTCTTCAAATTTTGAATTGCAATATGGACATTTGACATTTTTTTCACATTTACATTCTTTTTTTCCTTTTCCACATTCAATACATATCAAAAGTTTCCCACGTGGCTCTCTTAGGAATCTATGTGGCTTGGTAACTTGTTCAGTAGACATGTGTGATTTACGTGATATTGAGATATAATGTGCAGGTATGCACTGTATACTCACATTTAAAATCTGAAATCATTACTTTATTCTCCTATGTCCCAAATACGAAAAACTCCTGGTCAAGATTTGGCTGGTAGAATTGCTATGGCTGGGGTTGCTGTGGCATTAGTTGGATTCCTTGCATGGAGTTTGGCTATGTATGGAACTGCGTCTGTAATACCATCGCTTCCATAACTCGATGCAAAAAATTTTTTTTTTTGAAAAAGTAAGTAACTTAACAAGTTAGTATGCACTGCAATAATGAAAATCAACTCTGAAAATCTTCATCTATGATTTTTAATTACAAAGTCCTTATCTAATCGTGAAACCTTCAAAAGAAAAAAACTCTCTTAGCCTCATGGACAACACTTTGTGTTGTATACCTCCATTGATGTCGAGCTTTCATAATGATCTAGCGAAGTATTTTGAAGGTTTTCCAATCATCTCTCCATTTCCTTCTGTCATATCTACAACATGTGATATAATTGATGAAGGTGGTCATCTTACAATCTACATTGATCTTCCTGGAATCTCAAAAAATGATATAGAACTTCATACAACTGAACACACTTTGGAAATATCTGCAAATCATTCACAAGACTCTAAAACTGATAAAAAAAACTACTTGAAAAAAGAAAGAACTAATTTTTCATATTATCGTGTAATTGACTTGCCTGTTCCTGTAAAAAGTAACAAAATTTCTGCAAAACTATCCGATGGGGTTCTTATTATCATCCTTCCAAAAATTTCTCCTAAATCTGAAAAAAAACAAAAAGTGCAAGTTGAGTGAAAAATCAATTCTCCCAGAGTTTTCATCATACTCCGCGAAAGGATATAGGCCTTCTTGATGACTCAAAAGATCTGCATTCGAAAAATTCTTGTTCCATTTGACAATTCCCAAAATTCACGTCGTGCATTAACCACTGGAATTTCTTTTGCAAAAACATTCAACTCAAAATTGGTTATTATTCATGTTGTATACATTCCGCCATATGGTGGATTTCAGGAAGGATTTAAGAGAAGTAACGCTGACAAAGTAAACGCAATGATGCATGTCAAAAAATTAATGTCATTTGCAACTACTCTTTGTAAAAAAAATGCTGTAACTTGTGAAAATGTAGTAAAATATGGTGACATTCCAGGAGATCTAATTGTAAAATTTATCAATAAATCTTCTAATAAAATTGATCTTGTTGTGATTGGTTCTCGCGGTAAGAGTTTAACTCATAGGATATTCTTTGGAAGTACGTCAAATCATGTATTACATAAAACAAAAAAACCTATTGTCATAGTAAAATGAGTTAATCTCATTTCTGACAATTGTATCTGGTCTTTTTTAATCATTTTTCCTTAAACAATATGCCGTATTTGACAACGTGATTGCATGATGGGATATGTCAGTTCCAAAGTGAGGGGCCATTGTCAAATTTTGAGGAATAGACGTTTCAACATCTATGCCTTTCGAGCCCCTCACAAATTATCCTGATTTCATAGATGGTTTTTTCTGCTTTCCAATATCTCTTAGTTGTTCTGGTGTTAAATCCCCATGTGCATCTTTGATATGAGTCATAAATGACATGATATCCCAAAACTCTTCTGAACATACGGAGCATTTTTTCGAAAAATTTGCCACAAAAAGTATTTTTGAATCTTCGATAAAACCCACTCTCTAATTCTCAACTGTAAAACTAACGTGATTCTCATTATTCAAAATCGACATTTATTCTTAAATCACAATTATAGTTTTTTTATTCATGTCTGAAGTTGAACAAGGCTATGATAAATTCATGACTTGGTTGAGAGAATCATCTTCCAAGGTTGATCCTGATTTACTTGTCAAAACAATGTATCTTGAAAGAAAGTTTCCTGATGTTGAACCCAAAGTTGACCTTGACATTCACTTTAAACTGGGAACCAATATTCAAGAAAAACGTCTCCAAATCAGTGAAAAATTTGGTCTTCAGACAGCTGCTCATGGAAAAAACACTCTTCTTACCTCTGGTCGTATGAATGCATCAAAAATCGTGCATATTGCTTCAAACGATCATGTCATAAATGTGACTGGAAATGCCACTGCTGCATCATATTAAGATACTGTGTAAACCCAAAACTGAAAATCTACATTTGATAATAAATTCTAAATCTCTATCTAGAAAATTATGCAATCTATAGTATCGTTAACAGTACTCTTCATTGCTGTTATGATATCTATTCCTGGTATACTCGCAAGTGATGCCGATGCAAGTATAGTTCCTGATTGGATCAAAAATACTGCAAAATGGTACGGTGATGGCGATATATCTGAGGATGATTTTCTAAATGCAATAAAATATCTAATTCAACAAAAAATTATTGTAATATCTGATAATGGTACCTCTACAAGACCTAACATTGTCATTCCAAACGGTAATTCTGAGAAGGGCAGTCATGGATTCTATGAGCCTATGCATCTTGATATTACAAAGGAAACGATCGTGATTTGGGAAAATCAGGATGATTATGGACATACTGTTCAAAGCCAAGATAATGCCGGAAATGTAATTCCTATTTTTAATAGCAATATCTTACTTACAGGACAAACATTTCAGTACAAATTTGATGAATCTGGTAACTATCAATATTTCTGTACATTGCACCCTTGGCGTGTGGGAACAATCTCTGTTATCTGATTTTCAGAAATGAAAATCGTCTTTTTTATTTTTAAAGATTAAAAAAAATCTTTTTTGATGGTAAAATGCAAAGAATGTGGAATAACTCTTAAAAATGTAAATGCCACACACTGTTCTGATGAATGTCTCTTCAAAGGAATTGAAAAAAGTAAATCTCTCGTACAAGGTAATGAACTTGACTCACAAATCACAAAATCAACTGAAGACTAATTTTTTAATTAATAATTTTCTGAAACATCATATGCTAATATGATCTTTTTCTTCTTTTTCTTTAATCCCCATTCATTTTCAGTATGTCCCAAATTACTTGACATGTGATATATTTTCTAAAACTCTAAATAATTCTTCAGTCAACATTGTGTTGCACTGCATACTTGTTTGTTATATTCCCTGAATTATTCTATCATTCATGCAATCACTTGAAAATGGCACTTCTCTAGATACTGATAATCAAAAAAATGATCTACTAAATATACTGGCTGATGATTATTCTCGAAACATACTAAATCAAATTATTGAAATTCCAAAATCCGGTGTTCAGATTAGTAATGAAACTGGAATTCCGGCAAGTACCGTCTATAGAAAATTATCGAGAATGGCGGACTTGAAACTAATGAAAATAACTGGAATTATTAGTACTGAAGGAAAGAAAATTTTTCTTTATCAATCTAAAATAAAATCAGTTCATGCCAAATTTGAAGGTGGATTCATCGATATGGAAATATTCCTAAACTCTATTCCATCCAATCTTTAATATCTTGGAAGATCATACTGGGGTTGTGGAAAGTGTATCCCGAAAAAAGCATGTTATGGAGAAAAAACCTACTCGCAGTACTAGTTACAGACTTCCTGAGGAAATTTTAAATGAACTGCAAACTGAAGCTCAAGAAAAAAATATCTCTGAAAATGTTTTGGTAAAACAAATTTTAGAAAAATATGTCAAATGGGATAGAATTGAAGAGGTGGTTGGAATGATTCCCGTACCCCATGGCTTGTTAAAAATAATTGGAAAAGATATGACTGAAAATCAGGTAGATAATCTTGTTGATAAGCTATATCCAATCATAATGGATTCTACAATGTTCGCAAAAGGTGGAGACGATTTGGAACGAACAATCGAAATGCTTGAAGATTACATGCGTGCATCTGGTCTAAAGTCTGATCATAGAATTGAAGGTCCAATTCATCATTTTATTATTCAACATGGATTGGGAATGACCTGGTCTGTTTTCATTGAAAAATTATTACGTAAAATTTTTGTAGAAAAAACTCCTAATTTGGATCTGACCTGCCAGCTAACTGATACTACTGTTGTTTCATCAATAGCTCTTGGTTCTGATTTTGATGAACATAGTTATTGATTCTCATCATTGAGAATCGTTCTTTCCAATTAAATCTAAATCTTATCTTCACCCTTTATTGATAAACCCCTCTCCACATCTTGTATGTAGTAATTGCCGTATCTACATTTCTGATCATGATGATACTTCTATACAAAATTGTCTAGATCATGTGATACGACAAATTGATGAACAAGATGGTGATCATTTTTCACGTGATAACATATGTCCTGGTTGTGAAGGAAGATTAGACTCTCATCTTGACTTGCAGTATTCTAAAGAATGTTTAACAAATCTTGATTCATACATTTGTGGTGAACTGGACTAAACTGAATTACTCTATCTAGCCAAACACTCTGATAAATCCTCATGAAATTTACTTGCTTGATAATCATTTAGAGTGTCATCTCTATCTTCTAGTGCAAATTTTTCCATCTCGTCACATGTCCAATTTTCCCAAATTCGTGGGTTTGTGACATTTTTCTCATACATGTTAATTCCTACAATGCTGAGAGGAACCACAATTGCAAATATTGCAATTACTAACAATTTTACAAACTTGGGATTATCCGTAATCATGAGTATTATTAGTTAATAGATTATATTTGCTTGACTTGGGATTTCAATATGGCAAAGACATGGAAAGATGCAGACATCAGTCTTGACCCTATCAAAGACCAAACTATTGCAGTAATTGGATATGGAATTCAAGGAGATGCACAGGCAAATAACATGAAAGATTCAGGTCTCAAAGTTATTGTTGGTCTAAGAGAAGGTAGTCCCACTTGGAACAAAGCGAAAGATGATGGTCATGAGGTCATGTCCGTAGCCGATGCAACAAAAAAGGCAGACATTGTTCATATTTTACTTCCTGATATGGTTCAAGCCAAAGTGTACAAAGAGGAGATTGCTCCAAATCTTTCAGAAGGAAAAGCATTATCATTTTCACACGCAGCAGCTATCTACTGGAAATGGATTGACGCACCAGAAAACGTTGATCTAATTATGGTCGCACCAAAAGGTCCTGGCTCTAAAGTAAGAGAGACATATTTACAAAACTTTGGAACTCCCTCAATTGTTGCAGTAGAACAAGACAAAACAGGAAAAGCATGGGATAGAACATTGGGAATTGCAAAAGCAATTGGTAGTGCACGTGCAGGATTAATCCAAACAACATTCAAAGAAGAAGTTGAAACTGACTGGTTTGGAGAACAAGCAGACTTGTGTGGAGGTTCTGCATCAATGGTTGTTAACGCATTTGAAACACTTGTAGAAGCAGGCTATCAACCGGAAATTGCATACTTTGAGGTATTACATGAATTAAAATTAATTGTAGATATGATTCAAAGATATGGAATCAATGGAATGTGGAGACGTGTTTCAGAGACTGCAAGATATGGTGGATTAACAAGAGGTCCAATGGTAATGACATCTGACAGCAAAGACAGAATGAAAAAAGTTCTAGAAATGATTCAAGATGGAACATTCAACAAAGAATGGATTGACAATTATCAAAATGAAGGAAAGGCTGCATTTGATAAATACATGAAAGAGTTAGACAATCATCAAATCGAAACTGTAGGAAAACAGATGAGAAAGATGATGTGGCCTGACTCTACTGAATAAAATTATAATTTTCTTAGTTTAGAAACGCCTTTTGTAATATGATCAATTATCAAATCTAATGATGTTCCAGGACCAAAGTTTCCTGAAACTCCTGCCTTTTCTAATGCCTTTTTATCTTCTTCAGGGATAACTCCGCCACCAACAACTAACACGTCTGTAATCTTTTTCTTTTTCAATTCTTTTACAACTCTTGGGAATAATGTCCCGTGAGCACCATTAAGCAAACTTAATGCAACAGCATCTGCATCTTCATCTTCTACGATTTGTGCAATTCTGTCTGGTGTTGCAAACAATCCTGAATAAATTACCTCCATTCCTGCGTCTCTAAATGCTCTACAAAGGATTAGCGCACCTCTATCATGACCATCTAAGCCTAATTTTGCAACTAGAATTTTAACACGTCGTGATTGTACCTTTTGTTTCATGAATTAATTTGCAAAAAATGGCTTTAAAATCTTTCTTTACATCTAAGATTTTTAATCAAGCAAATGAGAGAATTTTGTATGGCAATGCTTTCAGATTTAAAAAAAGCAAAACGAGGTGCAATTGCAAAGGCCATATCTATAATGGAAAATGACCCAAAAGAGGCACGACAATTAGTTAAAAAAATCTACAAAACATCTGGCAAAGCAATCATAATAGGAATTACAGGACCTGCAGGTGCTGGCAAATCATCTCTAATTAACAAACTATCCATGGAGATGAAAAAATTAAAACTAAAACCCGCCGTATTGGCAGTTGACCCTACTAGTCATGTTACAGGTGGTGCCATCCTAGGTGATCGAGTTAGAATGTCGGAATCAACTGATACTGGAACATACATTCGAAGTATTGCATCACGTGGTGCAACAGGCGCCATCGCACATTCCGTTAGAAACAGTTTACGTATTCTAGAATATGCAGGGTTTAATCCAATCATAATCGAAAGTGTTGGGGCAGGACAAACAGAAGTTGAAATTTCAAAGATTGCAGACATTACAGTTGTCACATTTAATCCTCATACAGGAGATAGCATTCAAACAATAAAAGCCGGAATTACAGAAATTGGTGATATCTATTTGGTAAACAAAAGTGACTTGGATGGCGCAACACAATTATTTCAGGCATTACGAGATTTCATTGGAACTGGAGAAGAAGAGGCTGTAATTCTCAAAACATCTGTAAAGAAAAACAAGGGAATCAAAGAGTTAGCTTCAACACTAAAGGAATTGATGAAACAAAAAATAAAAGATAAAAAGAGTTCAGAGAAATCTCGTGTAGAATCTGAATTGGAAGATATTATTTTAAATAACGTTAGACAGGAAATTTCAACAATGATTGGTAAAAGCAAGTCATTTTCATCTTATTTGAAGAAAGTTCAAGAAAAAAAGATGGACCCATTTGAGGCAGCAGACAAGCTGACAAAAAATTTCATAAAGTGATCATACATGGTAGCAAAAAAGAAAACAAAACCCGCAGAAAAAAAATATGTAACAGATTCTAGTATTCCAATTAAGCCATTTTATGTAAAATCGACAAAAAAGCAAACAAAAGAGATTCCAGGCAAGTTTCCGTACACTAGAGGCATTCATCAGGGAATGTATCGAGACAGATTTTGGACTATGCGTCAGTATGCAGGATTTGGTGATGCTGCACAAAGTAACAAACGATACAAGTTCATGCTAGACAAGGGGCAGACCGGAATCTCAATGGCATTTGATTTACCAACACAGATTGGTCATGACCCAGATGCACCGCAAGCAGAAGGCGAAGTAGGAAAGGTCGGTGTATCAATTTCATCCCTAAAAGACATGCAGATCGTATTTGATGGAATTGAATTGGGTAAGGTCTCTACATCAATGACAATTAATGCAACAGCATCTACGCTACTTGCATACTATATCGCGGTAGGACAAGCACAAGGATTCTCAAGTAAACAGTTGCGGGGAACTACACAAAATGACATCCTCAAAGAATACATTGCAAGAAACACATACATCTATCCGCCAGAGCCATCAATGCGTATAATTGGTGACATGATTGGATATTGTGCTACGGAGGTTCCTCAGTGGTATCCTGTTTCAATATCTGGTTATCACATTAGAGAGGCAGGATCAAATGCGGTACAAGAAATTGCATTTACCATTGCAAATGCCATTGAATACATTGAGACGTGTATAGCACAGGGATTAAAAATTGACGAGTTTGCTCCAAGATTATCATTTTTCTTCTGCTGTACTATTGAGTTCTTTGAAGAAATCGCAAAGTTCAGAGTTGCAAGAAAGGTTTACGCGAAAATCCTAAAAGAAAGATTTCATGCTAAAAATGAAAAATCATTACAATTAAAATTCCATACTCAAACAAGTGGTGAATCATTAACCGCACAGCAACCTGACAACAATATTGTTCGTGTTGCAATGCAAACAATGGCGGCCGTATTAGGTGGAACACAATCACTTCACACCAATTCAAGAGATGAAGCACTTGCATTACCAACTGAAGAGTCTGCAAAAATTGCACTTAGAACACAACAAATTGTCGCATCGGAATCAGGCATTACAAAAACAGTAGATCCAATGGCTGGCTCTCATTATCTAGAAGAACTATGTGATGAGATTGAAGAGCAGACATGGGTGTATCTCAAAAAGATTGACAAGATGGGAGGTTCACTAAAAGCAATCGAAAAAGGTTTCTTCCAAGCAGAGATTAGACAAAATGCATATCGCATAAAAAAAGAGGTTGATGATTCTTCACGAGTTTTAGTTGGTGTCAACAAGTTTGTAGATGAGGTTGAGGCAAAACAAAAACTATTACGAATTGATGATTCGCTAGGAGCAAAACAAGAAAAGGCAATCAAGGCGTTACGAAAATCACGTGATAACAAAAAAACCAATACCGCGCTATCAAAATTACAAGCAGCGGCAGAGACAGACAAAAATCTAATGCCATTCATATTAAATTCTGTGAAAACATATGCTACTACAGGTGAAATTAGTAATACATTACGAGAGGTATTTGGTGAGTATAGACCAAAGGAGATCTTCTAGATGAAAATTGATCATATTGCAATTGCAGTAAATGATGTAGAAGCGTCTGCTAAAGTATATCAAAAAGCACTTGGAATTGACGAGATTGAGTTTGAAACCGTAGAGTCTGAAGGAGTAAAGGTTGCCATAATCCCAATGGAAAATGGTAGAATCGAGTTAATACAGCCAACCAACGATGATGGCCCAATCAAAAAGTTTCTTGACAAAAAAGGTCCAGGCTTACACCATTTAGCATTAGAAACTGACAACATTGAAGGTGAAGTTGAACGTATGGAGGTGTGTGGTGTACAATTTTTGGGAAAGGTTCGTCCTGGTTCTGCTGGAACCAAAGTAACATTCATTCATCCAAAATCACTAGAAGGCGTCTTGACAGAGTTGTGTTCACATCCAGAAAACTAAATAATTCTTAATCATTAAATTGGTCATTTTCTCACATTAATCATGAACGACAAACAAGCAATGGGCGTTGTAATCGTAATTTTTAGTATTATGGGTTTATTTTTAGCTGTTACAGGCTTTTTTGATTAATTTTGCAAATCATTAAATTCTTCAAATAAACAAAAAAATTACTTGAATCTATTTTTTATCACATTATTTGTTTTAGTACTAACAATTGTACCGTCTGTTGCATTTGCAGAAACTGTAATGGATAAAGATGTGTTTGCTCCTGGTTCTCAGTTTGATTCTAAACCTCTTGATGAAGCAGAACAAGAACAACAAGACCTAACTGACATCTGGGTTTATTCCATAATCATTGTAGTAGCAGTAATTATTGCAAGAATTGTTTTACAAATTGTGAAAAAACGAATGTCTAATGCTTAGTTAGTTTGTTGAAGCAGTCTGCACATAAATCATCTCTGGTAGTCATTCCACGTGGTAATTTGAATCTAAATTTTCTAACATCTGAAACTGAAAATCTTTGCGTGAATCTTGTAAGCTCTTTTTTGCATTTGTAACAAAGATGTTTTCCCTCCAAAAGAAATCTTAAATTTAATCGACTCAATGTTGGTAAATCTGTCACTTTAAAAAATACCATCATGTTTACCATGAATGGATTGTCTTTAATCATTTGATCAAGTTGGTCTCTTTCTCCAGCAATTGCTAAATCAAGCATCTCTCTCCATTTTTTACGTAATATCTCAAGATATTCTTGAACTTTCTGTTCTCCTTTGTCTGTTAGATGAATGATTAATTTTTTCTGTCCTAATAGTCCTGCACTCGTTGTAGACTCTATCATTTCACTTTCATCTAAAATATCTAAAATTTTTACTAACTCATCTTTTTTTAAACTCATCACGTTTTTTATCCCTCCAAATGTTGTAAGACCTTTTTTTACAGCACCTAAAACCTTCAAATCATTTGTATCTAATTCCACAAAGAAATGAAATTCTACTATCTTAAAAATTGAGTTATAATATCAGTTCCAGATATCATTCTTCCAATTATGAACCTACTAAAAATATCGTGACATCCAACGTGTTGGCTGAATATTGTATGGCCTTTTACTTTCTCAAAATGTAATATACCTAAAATTTGGTAAATACTAAATTTAATCCAGAACTGATTTTTTTCATAGTGGAAACCTATTTTTCTAAAATCATAGTTTCCAATTTCGGAAATTAGCACTATATAACAATATATAATAATTCAATTTTCTTCCGGTTCTAGAACTCCTTATATCTCAGTTATTTGGCGTAATTCTGTTGAAACGTAATTTAGCACTATTGCTACCATTGTTTGCAATCTCGATCGCATCTCTAGGTCTAATTCCTGATGCAGATGCCGCAGGTGCAATCAGTGGTGAGTTTAAGCTAGGTGAAGTTTTAGATGAATCCATTGGTTGGTTCATCGTTGTAGGCCTTGGAATGGTCTTCGCAGGAATTATCTCTGCAGAGATTAAACTAGAAGAGAAATATCTTGGACATGTTCAAAGCTCTGAAGCATTTAACACTGCAGGAAGAGTTATCAAAACAGGTCTAACAGCAGCAGCAATTGTCTCAGCATGGACATGGGCTGCAACATTACTACAATCTTCGACAGTAGCATATCTTTACGGTGTAAGTGGTCCTTTCTGGTATGCAGCAGGCGCATCAATTCAAGTACTTTTATTCGGAATTCTAGCAATTGAACTAAAACGAAAGGCTCCAAACGCACACACATTTTTGGAAATTATTAGAGCACGATTTGGTGCTGGTACTCACAAAGTTTTCTTAGGTTTTGCATTAACATGTAACATGATTGTAACTGGTATGCTTCTACTTGGAGGCGCAGCAGTTGTAAACGGCTTGACTGGAATGGATATCTCTCTAGCAGCAATGTTGATTCCTGTTGGAGTCATGATTTACACCTTAGTTGGTGGACTGAAGGCTACGTTTGTGGCAGATTACATGCACACGGTCATTATCTTTATAGTAATTCTAACCTTTGTCGCAACGGTATTCTTCATCAGCCCAATTACGGGTGGAGTTGAAGGAATGTACAATAAACTGGTCGAGGCGGCTTCACTAAATCCTGTCTTAGAGCCAACTTTCACACCTGGTGAGCCTGGTAATGCAATGGGTGCATACCTCACAATGGCTTCTGCAGGAGGCTTAATCTTTGGAGTTATCAATATTGTAGGAAACTTTGGAACTGTATTTGTTGATCAGGCATACTGGCAACGTGCAATTGCTGCACAACCAAGTGCAACCGTAAAGGGTTTCTTACTTGGAGGAATGTGCTGGTTTGCAATTCCATTTACACTAGCAACTACTATGGGACTGACGGCGGTGGCGCTTGATGTGGCGCTCACACCTGAACAGGTGCAGCTCGGACTTGTAGTTCCAGCAGCAGCATCAGTGCTAATGGGTGAGATAGGTGCCGTCATGGTACTAGTCATGCTCTTCATGGCTGTAACATCTGCAGGATCTGCTGAACTAATTGCAGTATCCTCATTGATTACTTACGATGTTTACCGAACCTACAAGAATCCAAATGCCACTGGCAAGCAGCTACTAAAGGTAAGTCGTGGTGTTATAGTTGCGTTTGGACTTGGAATGGGTATGCTTGCGGTCGTACTATTAGGAATGGGATTAAGCTTAGGATTTGTATACTTGGCAATGGGAATATTGATTGGCTCTGCCGTCATCCCGATTGCGTTAACGATTACTTGGAGCAGAACAACTCGTGGCGGTGCGGTTGCTGGTGCAGTCATCGGTGTAATGCTATCATTACTAACTTGGACTAGTGTAGCAGCATCTGAAGCCGATGGAGTTATAGATATCGGATCACTTGGTGGAGCATTCCCAATGCTTTATGGAAATGTTGTAGCAATATTATCATCTGGATTAATCTGTGTAGTCATTAGTTTGGCACAAAACAAGAAGTACGACTGGAAAGAGTTGGATGCACACATGTCCCTTGTCACTGATGACATGACAGGTGATGCAGCAGCAGAATTAGAAAAACGTGAACAAGACGAAGCCCAACTAAAGAAAGCCTTCAAGTTCAGTCTTAAAGGTGGAGGCTTACTCACTTTGATAGTTATCATATTCTGGCCAATGCCTTTGTACTTCTCAGGCTATGTCTTCGACTTTGGATTCTATGGATTGTGGGTCGGAATCGCAATTACCTGGGTCAGTGTAGCATCAGCATTCATCATAGGACTTCCAATCGTGGAATCAAGAAAAGGTTTCGCAAAAGTCTTCTCTGGCAAGAAAGAAGCTTCTTAGAGAAGTACTCCTTTCATTATGAACTCATTTACATCTAACATTTGTTTTCCTCCAAAATTCTTTTTAATGCGAGATATGGTGCTTTAACATGGCATCTTGTACTGGCTGTGGCGTTCCTCTTGGTCTTAAAAAATACAAATTTAATAAATTCTGGAGAGTTCCTGGAAGTTTCTGTAAATCTTGCATGTTAAAAGTTGGCCAAGATTGGGAAAAACATGGCAAAGTCACATTGCCACAAAAACCATGTGATTTGTGTCAAACTGAATTTTTCTTTCTAAATACTGCATGGCAAGGAAAAAAACAAAAGCACTTTTGTGATGTTTGTCATAAAGTAGCTGCTAGTGGGGTATTACCTGACAAAAGTCGTGGCGATATGAAACAAAAGGTCCCTATACCAATGCTCATAATTGGTGGGCTGGGTGCAGTAATGATGGTCTTGGGAATGGTCTTTACATTAACTGGACCAAAGGATCCTGAAGGTGAGATGAGTATTGTAAATATCTTATTTGGAGCATTTACAACTGCTGCTGGCTTTATGCTGGTACGACGTACAATCAACAATAGAAAATTACTGTTAGGTAATGTCTAGAATAAACTATACAGACGCCCTAGTGATACTTCTGTTGCAGGATCTACTGTAGCTATCTCTCCATCAACTTTTACTTCATATGTTTCAGGATCAATTTCGATTTTAGGTGTAGCGTCATTATATGCCATATCTTTTTTTCCAATATTTCGACAGTTCTTTACAGCAACCAATTTTTTCTCAATTTTTATTTTTTCTTCCAAGCCATTATCAAGTGCAAGTTGTGATGTGAATGTAACTGATGTAGTCTTCTTTGCTTTTCCTAATGCGCCAAACATTGGTCTATAGTAAACTGGCTCTGTTGTTGGAATGGATGCGTTTGGATCTCCCATCAATGCATATGCAATGAAGCCACCCTTTATGATTAATTTTGGTTTTATTCCAAAGAATTGTGGCATCCATACGACAATATCTGCAATCTTTCCTGGTTCTAAAGAGCCAACATAGTTTGATATGCCATGTGTGATTGCAGGATTAATTGTAATTTTTGAAATGTAACGTTTGATTCTATAGTTATCATTTTCTTCACTGTCTTCTGTTAGTGGACCTTTCATCTTTCTCATCTTATCAGCTGTTTGCCAATTTCTTGTAGTCACTTCTCCTACTCTTCCCATTGCTTGACTATCTGAAGACATCATGCTAAGTGCTCCAACATCGTGAAGAATATCTTCTGCAGCAATTGTTTCTGCTCTAATTCTTGATTCTGCAAATGAAATATCTTCTGGAACTGATGGATTCAAGTGATGACACACCATCATCATATCAAGATGCTCTTCTAGTGTATTTGTTGTAAATGGTCTTGTAGGGTTTGTAGATGATGGTAAGATGTTTGGTTCTGATGCTATTTTCATAATATCTGGTGCATGACCGCCTCCTGCTCCTTCTGTATGATATGTGTGAATTACTCTACCATTAATTGCAGCAATTGTATCATCTACATAACCACATTCGTTTAGAGTATCTGTGTGTATTGCAACCTGGGTGTCAGTCTTATCTGCAACATTTAGTGCTGAATTTATAGTGGCTGGAGTTGTTCCCCAGTCTTCATGTAGTTTTAGACCACATGCGCCTGCCTTTACTTGCTCCATCAATGATTCTTCTCTTGAATCGTTTCCTTTACACAAAAACCCAAAATTCATTGGGAATTCTTCGACTGCCTGGATCATTTTGTGAATGTTAAATTCTCCTGGAGTACATGTTGTTGCATTTGTTCCATCTGCTGGACCTGTACCCCCGCCAATCATTGTAGTAGTTCCATTACAAATTGCATCAATTGCTTGTTGAGGTGATATAAAGTGGATATGGCTATCTATTGTACCTGGCGTACAAATTGTATGTTCCCCTGAAATAATTTCTGTATTGGATGAAACTACAATGTCAATGTCATCCATTACATCTGGGTTGCCTGCATTACCAACTCCAAGAATTTTTCCGTCCTTAATTCCAATGTCAGCTTTAATTATTCCAAGTTTGGGATCAATGATCATTGCATTAGTGATTACCAAATCTGCAGAGTCTTCGCGTAAGACACCACTTGCTTGTCCAAGCCCGTCTCTTGCACTTTTTCCTCCACCAAATACTAACTCATCTCCATATTTGATAAGATCTTTTTCAATCTCCATCACCAAATCCGTATCTGCTAATCTGACTCTATCTCCTGTTGTAGGTCCAAATAATTCTACATATCTACTCCGTGGAATCTCAAGTGAACTTGATTCATTTTCTATATTTTCTAAAACATTCTTGAAACCTTTCTCGTGAATATTCTTTTTTGCATCTTCTCGTTTTGTTTCTAAATCTCCACTTACAAGTCCGCTAAATCCAAATATTGTTTTCTTCCCGCCAAATTCTACAACTTCTACATGTTTTGATTCTCCAGGTTCAAATCTAATTGATGTACCAGAAGAAATGTTAAGATGAAATCCAAGTGCTTTTTCTCTGTCAAATTCTAATGCCTTGTTTGCTTCAGCAAAATGTGTATGAGATCCAACCTGTATTGGTCTATCTCCAGTGTTTGAAACATTCAGTTTGAATGTCTTTTTCGATTCATTGGCAATTATGTCTCCTTCTGCAGGCATGTACTCTCCAATATGTGGTACTCTGGAACGCCATCTGGATATCATATCTATCACACTATGGGGTCGTGAATGGTCACGAGCTTTGTTCCGTCATTAAATGTGGCTTCAACTTGAATTGTATGAATAATATCTATGACTCCTGGTAACACATCCTCTTTTTTTAATACATTTTTCCCCGAACTCATTAGTTCTGAAACTGATTTCCCATCTCTTGCACCTTCTAAAATATGGTCTGCTATAATGGCTATAGATTCTGGGTGGTTTAATTTCAATCCTCTTTCCTTTCTTCTTATTGCTACCTGCGCCGCAGTAAAAATCTGTAATTTATCAATCTCTCGTGGTGTTAAAAACATAAATAATTTTTATTTCTGGTGTATTTAAAAATTAGAAACGTCTAAAAATTTAACTTTGGCAAATTTCAATGATCCATATGTTGTTGATTAATTCGATTTTAGGCAATGCGTACCATGGAAGTAATCTTAAAGAAAAAATTGAAACCGCAACACAAAATCACACTATAAAACAACTCTTTCTGTCTCGAAGCGATATGGAAAAATCTAGGTTACGTACAGAAACCGATGATGGAACTGAAATTGGACTATCTCTTGAACCTGGAATAACTTTGCATAATGGGGATGTATTGGAAACTGATTCTAATTTAATTATGATTCATCAATTACCTGAAAAAATAATATCCGTTAAAGTAAATGATGATGATCACTCTTCTTCTATACGTGTACAACTTGGGCATATCATAGGAAATAGGCATCGTCCATTATCCATTGCATCTAATGGTTCTGTATTATTTCCAATTCATGATGAAAATGAAGTAGAGTTATTTGAGAAATTATTTTCTGAAATCCTTCATCACATTTCAATGACTGTTGAAGATAAAATTTTTGTGCCAAATCAAGGGATGAATGTTCATGAACACTGATTTGTCTGAGCTCACATTGATGCAGCTTTCGGATTCATTTTTTCCTTCTGGTCTTTATACTATGTCAAATGGACTTGAAACAATATTTGATGAAAAACGTGTGTCATCTGAAGGTGATGTTTATGATTTTCTTGAAGTTACATTAGAACAACAACTTGGTCCTGCTGATTCTGTGGCATTATCAAATGCATATGATTATGCTAAAAATGAAGATATATCTGGAATAATCAGGTGTGATGATGTTCTTTATTCAATGAAACTAATCCAGGAATCTCGTGCGGCATCATGTAGGGCGGGCTCACAAATGATAAAATGTATTGCAGCCATATCATCTAATAATTTTTTAAAATCATATTCTGAAAAAATATCTAAAAATGATGCGCCTGGAACCCATCCTGTTGTTGCAGGTGTGTGTAGTTTTGTAATGGGTATAAAAAAAGAACAGGCGAGACAGATGATGATGTATGGTTTTTGCGTTAGTGTTACTGGTGCTGCATTAAGACTGGGAATGATTGATCATATACAAAGTCAAAAACTTCTACACAAAATCAAACCAAAAATTCATCAAACTTTAGAAAAATTCATTGATACAAAAATTGATGACTGTTGGCAATTTTCTCCACAGTATGACCTTATCCAAATGACTCATGAAAAGAAATTTTCTAAAATGTTTATTACATAAAGAGAAATTTTTTGGTTATGACTAGAATTCTTCGTGTAGGTATTGGTGGTCCCGTGGGTGCTGGCAAAAGTATGTTAATTGAAAGAGTTGTTCCATTTCTTGCGAAAAAAAACTATCGTGTATGCATAATATCAAATGATGTAATTTCAAAAGAGGATGCTGATAGAATTCGAAAAAATTTAGCCACAGATCAGGGGCTGCTTCCTGAAAATATGGTGATTGGTCTTGCAACTGGTGGGTGCCCTCATACTGCCGTAAGAGAGGATCCATCAATTAATCTTGCAGTAATTGAAGAAATTGAAGTAAAATATGACGACTTGGATTTAATAATTATTGAAAGTGGTGGGGATAATGTTACTACCACCTTTAGTCCTGCCCTTGCAGATTATACAATTTACATTGTAGATGTCTCTGGTGGCGACAAATATCCTAGAAAAGGTGGACTTGGAATTGAAACGAGTGATCTTTTAGTAATTAACAAAATTGATCTTGCACAATCAATTGGTGCCAATCTAAATGTGATGGAACGTGATGCAAAAATTGTTAGAAAAAATAAGCCGTATGTCTTGGTAAATTGTAAGACTGATCAAGGTGTTGAACAGGTAGCTCAGCACATAATTCATGATGTCTTATTTGATGAACCTCCAAAAAATATGATTACGCAGGTGAATTCATGAGCCTAGAGCACTGCACTCCTTCTGATATTCCACAAGAAATTTCACAATACGATGGTGATGTTGCACAAATGAATGTGGGTAAATCTGGAAAGATTGGTTATCTGCAATTAGAGTTACAAAATGATTCTGATAAACAAAAAACTATCATTACACGTAAAAGAACTCAAGTTCCATTATATGTGCAAAAGGCACTGCATTATGATTTGGATTATCCTTCAATGGCTCACGTATTTGTTCTATCTCCTTCCGGTGGAATTTTACAAGGAGATCGTTATAGGATGGATGTTGAGCTAAAAAATAATGCTATATCCCATATTACAACTCAGGGTGCAACTAGAATTTACAAAATGGAATCAAACTATGCAACCCACATGGTAACTCTTAGTTTAAAAAATAATTCATATCTGGAATTTATTCCTGAACAAATTATTCCGTATAAAGATTCAAGATTTTATCAAAAAACAAATCTTGACATTGATGATTCATCTACTGCTGTTTATTCTGAAACAATCGTGCCCGGAAGAATTGCAATGGGAGAGATGTTTGATTTTGATATATGTTATTTAAAAACTGAAGGAAGTCTTAATCAAAAAATACAATTTAGAGATTCATCACTTTTAATGCCAAAATCACAAAAAATCCAATCTCTTGCAATGTTTGATGATAAAACAATTCTTACATCTGTATATGTATTGACAAAAAAACATGTTACAAAAATTAATAATTTGATCAACGAAATGTTCTCTAATATTCAAGGTATATTGGGCGGGTCTAGTATTTTGCCAAATGATCTTGGTGTCTCAATTAGAATTTTAGGAAATTCTTCAGAAGAACAAAAAACCACAATTTATCAAATTTTAAAAATAATTCGGAAAGAAATCTTACCTGATTATCTTTAGTCTATTCCATCATTTTCAATGTGTCTGATGCTGTAATAATGCCAAAAATTTTTGAGCCTTTTCTAACAAGAATACACTTTGAATATTTTATTAGTGGTGCAAGAGTACTTGCCGGTGTATCAACATCTACTACTGGTGGGGTAGGTTCCATTATATCCTCAACTTTGATCTTTTTCGCAATCTCTATATTTCCATTTTCATAGTGTCCTACAATCCCTGAATCTGAAATTACTCCTACTGGCACAGAACCATCAAATATTGGTATTTGACTAATTGACGCATTATGCATTTTTTTTATTGCTTCATGTAATGTGTTAGATGGTTTGAGCTTTACGATATCTCTACTACATAATTGTCCTGCATTATGAGTTGAGGTTTCACTTTCTTTAGTTGCCAAAACCTCAAAAACTTTCTTAGCAGTATTATAACTTGGAGCACTTCGACCAGATTCTATTTGATTAATCATTGATGTGCTGACACCTACTAAACTGGCAAGTTCTTTTTGTGTCATATTGATTTTT